>CAJMLD010000071.1 GCA_905214175.1 uncultured bacterium | reverse complement strand
CACGGCGGCCTGTCCAGAGGCAGCCATCCAAGATGTGTGTAGGAGGAGTCAAGTGAAGAAGTCGACTCAGTTCGCCAAGACGGGCGAAGTCGAGCGCAAGTGGGTGCTCATCGACGCCGACGGCATGACGCTCGGTCGCCTCGCGACCCAGGCGGCCATGATTCTCCGTGGCAAGAACAAGCCCCAGTACACCCCCAATGCCGACACCGGCGACTTTGTGATTGTCATCAACGCCGACAAGGTTGTCCTTACCGGCAACAAGGCAAACACTAAGTCCTACTGGCGCTACTCCGGCTACCTCGGCGGACTCAAGACCGAGTCCTTCAAGGAGGCCATGGCCAAGCACCCCGAGCGCGTGATCGAGCACGCCGTCAAGGGCATGCTCCCCAAGACCACCCTTGGTCGCAAGCAGGGCATGAAGCTCAAGGTCTACGCTGGCCCCGAGCACCCGCACGCCGCTCAGAACCCCGTCAAGATCGATGTGGAGGCTTAACCGATGGCTGAGAACACCGTTGTTTATACCGGCACCGGCCGTCGTAAGGAGGCTGTCGCTCGCGTCCGCCTCGTTCCCGGCACCGGCAAGATCGTCGTCAACGGCCGCGACGCTGCGCAGTACTTTGGCCGTCAGCAGCTCGTTGACAACGCCGCTGCACCTCTCCGTCTGACCGAGACCGCCGAGTCCTTCGACGTCCTCGCCCGCTGCGATGGCGGCGGCATCAACGGCCAGTCCGGCGCTCTGCGCCTTGGCATCGCCCGCGCGCTGCTCCAGGCCGGCGAGTACCGCGAGGAGCTCAAGAAGGCTGGCTTCCTCACCCGCGACTCTCGTGCCGTCGAGCGCAAGAAGTACGGCCTCAAGAAGGCCCGCAAGCGCCCGCAGTTCTCGAAGCGCTAGGCTTTCTCGGAACGTTGCCCCTTATCGGGACTCGCACATGCTGCGGGTCCCGATTTTTTGTTTGGAGGTGCGTATCCCGGTGGCGTGAGGTGCGGTGGGGTTCGCCACAGTGCCCCCACAGGCAACTGGTAGAATTGCGACCACTGTGGATAACCGTTATCCCGAAACAAGGAGCGAGAAATGAAGTACTTCGGAACTGACGGCTTTAGGGGCAGGGCCAACGAGGGCCTCAACGTTGATCACGCGTACAAGATCGGCCGCTTCGTGGGCTGGTACTACGGTGCGCGCCGCGGCGCCAAGGCTCGCGTGCTCATTGGCAAGGACACCCGCCGCTCGAGCTACATGTTTGAGTCTGCGCTTGTCGCCGGCCTGGTTGCGAGCGGTGCCGACGCTTACATGCTGCATGTCATCCCCACGCCGGGCGTCTCGTACGAGGTTCTCGACGGTGGCTTTGACTGCGGCGTCATGATCACCGCGAGCCACAACCCCTTCACGGACAACGGCATCAAGCTCGTGAACCGCGAGGGCTACAAGATGGACGAGGACGTCCTCGAGCAGGTGGAGGACTACATCGACGATAAGCTCGAGGTTCCTCTCGCCACCGGTGACGCCATTGGCTGCACCGTCGACTACATGCAGGGGCGCAACCGCTACATAGCGCACCTCATTTCCTCGTGCGGCTTCTCTATGCAGGGCGTCAAGGTGGGCCTGGACTGCGCAAACGGCGCCGCCTCCAGCGTTGCGCGCCCGGTCTTCGACGCCATGGGAGCCGAGACCCACGTCATCAACAACGCCCCCAACGGCTTCAACATCAACGTCGACTGTGGCTCCACCCACATCCAGCGCCTGCAGGACTTCGTTGTGCGCAACGGGCTCGACGTGGGCTTCGCGTACGACGGCGACGCCGACCGCTGCCTTGCCGTGGATGAGCGCGGTCGCCTGGTCGACGGCGACCTGATCCTCTACGTCTGCGGCACCTACATGGCAAAGCACGGTCGTCTCGCTAAGAACACCGTGGTACCTACCGTTATGAGCAACTTCGGCTTCTTTAAGGCGCTCGACGCCGCCGGTCTTTCCTACGAGAAGACCGCGGTGGGCGATAAGAACGTGTGGGCCTGCATGATGGAGCACGGCTACACTCTGGGTGGCGAGCAGTCTGGTCACATCATCTTTGGTGACCTCGAGAAGACCGGCGATGGCATCATGACGAGCCTGCGCATCATGGAGGTTCTGCGTGCCGAGCGCGAGAAGCTCTCTGAGCTCACGCGCCCCGTCACGCTCTACCCGCAGCAGCTCGTGAACGTGCGCGTTGCCGACAAGGACGCGACCATGGCGGCGCCCGAGGTCAAGGAAGCCGTGGCCGAGGCGGAGAAGTTCCTCGAGGGCAACGGCCGCGTGCTGGTGCGTGCCTCGGGCACCGAACCCCTGGTTCGCGTGCTCGCGGAGGCCCCAGAGGAGCGGCTGTGCCAGGAGGCAAACGCCATCGTCCTCAAGGCGCTCGAGCCGTTCAAGGAGTAGCGGTTCTCACCCATCCACGCCGTCGCGCACTGGCATGACGGCGTGGTTTCTCTTCGTCGATACCAGTTGGGCTGCGGGGTGCCACCCGTGGCTGATAGACTCTATGCAACGCGCGTCGTGCCGGCGCAAATACAAAGCTAACTAAAGTGTGCGTACAAGGGGGCAATCATGTGCGGAATCGTGGGGTACACCGGCAAGAAGCAGGCCGCCCAGTTCCTTCTGGACGGGCTGGCAACGCTCGAGTACCGCGGCTACGACTCGGCTGGCGTCGAGGTGCTCTCGCCTGACGGCGAGCTCCACGGCGTGAAGTGCGCCGGGCGCGTCTCGGTCCTTGCCGACCGCTGCAAGACCGCAAATCTCACGGGCACCACGGGCATCGCGCACACGCGCTGGGCAACGCACGGCGCCCCCACCGACAAGAACGCCCACCCGCACCTTGACTGCACGGGTCGCATCGCCATTGTCCACAACGGCATTATCGAGAACTACCGCGAGCTCCGCAGCTACCTGGCGCGCAACGGCCACACCTTTGCGTCCGACACCGACTCCGAGGTCGTGGCGCACCTCGTGGAGGATGCCTGGGCAGGCCCCTGCAAGGGCGACCTCGTTGCGGCCGTGAGCAACGCCGTGAGCCGCCTCGAGGGCTCCTGGGCGCTCGCCGTGGTATGCGCCGATGCCCCTGGCCAGCTTGTGGTTGCGCGCAATGGCTCGCCGCTCGTGGTTGCCTCCACGCCCGACGGCGCCTACGCCGCCTCCGACGTCACGCCGCTCGCGAGCGTGACCTCTCACGTCATCCAGCTTGAGAACGGCCAGGTTGCGCTCCTCGAGCAGTCCGGTAAGGTCACCGTCTATGACGCCGAGGGCACCACGGTCGAGCACCCCAGCACCTTCGACATCGACTGGGACGCCTCGGCAGCAACGCTGGGTGGCTACGCCGACTTCATGGAGAAGGAGATCGCCGAGCAGCCCGAGGCCATCGAGCGTCTGCTCAAGGGCCGCCTGGGCGAGAAGGGCATCCTTCTCGACGAGCTCCGCATGAGCGAGGAGGACCTTGCGGCCGTGGACCGCATCTCCATCATCGCCTGCGGCACCTCCTACCACGTGGGGCTCATTGCGCGAACCCTCATCCAGACCTGGGCGCATGTTCCCGTTGTCTGCGAGTACGCCTCCGAGTTCAACTACGAGCAGGACGTCCTTATCACCGAGCACACGCTCTGCATGATCATCACGCAGTCCGGCGAGACGGCCGACACCCTCACCGCGGCGCGTCGCATGAAGGGCCTGGGCTGCAAGGTCTTCGCCGTGACCAACGTGCTGGGCTCCTCTGCCGCGCGCGAGTCCGACGGTGTCCTCTATGTGCAGGCCGGCCCGGAGGTCTGCGTGTGCTCGACCAAGGCCTACACGGCTCAGATGGTGGCGTGCGCGCTCTTTGCGCTGCGCCTCGCGCAGGCCAACGGCCATATGGACGCTACCGAGGTGGGCGGCCACTATGCGGACCTCGCCACGCTGCCCGATCTTATCCGCACGGTTCTCTCCCGCGCCTGGCAGGACAAGCAGGCGGCGGCCGTCTTCCGCCGCGCCCACTCCGCGCTCTTCCTCGGTCGCGGCGTCAACTCCACCACCGCCTACGAGGGTGCCCTCAAGCTCAAGGAGATTAGCTATCTGCACGCCGAGGCCTACCCGGCCGGCGAGATGAAGCACGGCCCCATTGCCCTGCTTGAGCCCGGCTTCCCGGTGGTGGCGATCGTCCCTGAGGATCGCGTGCACGACAAGACCGTCTCCAACATCCAGGAGGTCATCGCCCGCGGTGCAACCTGTGTGGCCGTTGCCACCGACGGCGATGAGTCCGTTGCCTCGCTCTGCGAGCATGTGCTGTGGATTCCGCCCGTGGAGGACGAGCTTCTCGTCCCTATCGTTGCCGTCGTGCACCTGCAGGTGCTTGCGCGCTACGTTGCCCGCTCGCGCGGCTGCGACGTAGACAAGCCCAGGAACCTCGCAAAGTCTGTCACGGTGGAGTAGCACATGGCCTTGGCTGGCATAGGCGTCGACATGCTCGAGATCGCCCGCATGGAGCGCACCATGCGTCGGAGGCCGTCGTTCCTGCGTCGGGTGTTCACCGACGAGGAGCGCGCCTACTGCGACGCCTGCGCCCGACCTGCCGAGCACTACGCCGCCCGATTTGCGGCGCGCGAAGCCGTTGTCAAGGCGCTGGGCACGGGCTTCTCGAACGGCGTGGGCTTCTCTGACGTCTCGGTGACCATGGACGCGCAGGGGAGGCCCCGTGCGCTGCTCACCGGTCGCGCCGCCCAGGTTGCTCGCGAGGGCGGCGTGCGCGAGGTGGCGCTCTCGCTCTCTTACACGCGCGAGGTGGCCGTTGCCAACGCTGTGGCTGTGACGGACGAGGTGCGTCCCCAGCCAGACGACAAGCCCGACCCAGAGCGCGAGCTTGCGGCCTCGTTTCGAGAAGCGCGTTCTGTGTTGGACGAGCTCGAGCGTGCGCAAGATGGGATAATGGCTGACGTGCCGGCAGAGAGTTCCGTCGCCGACATGCAGATGACACAAGAGGAAGGCGATGCCGGGGGAGCCACGGATGCATCCGTGCCGGCAGAGCCAGCCAAGGAGTAGAAGGATATGCAGCCCGTACTCAACGTCGAAGATGTCAAACGCGTCGAGGTTGCGCTCACCCGCGTGGGCGTGAGCATCTCCGAGCTCATGCACCGCGCCGGATGCGCCGCCGCCCAGGAGGCCCTTGCCCTGGGCGACGTTCAGAATGCCGTGGTTCTTGCCGGCATGGGCAACAACGGGGGAGACGGCTGGGTTGCCGCCGAGGCCCTGCTCGCCCATGGCGTGAACGTTAAGGTGGTCACGCCTGTCGAGCCCGACCAGCTCTCCGGAGACCTGGCGCGCCAGGTTGCGCAGCGCGCCGTGCGTGCGGGGGTCTCGACGCTGGTGGGGCCGTCCCGCGACGAGCTTGAGGGGCTTCTCTCGGCCTCCGACGTGGCGCTCGACTGCATGTTGGGCACGGGCTTCCACGGAGACGTTCGCGCGCCGTTCGACATCTGGATCGACTGCGTGAACAGCTCGGGTGTGCGCGTGATTGCGGTGGACGTGCCTAGCGGCCTTTCGGCGCAGACGGGTCATGCTCCCGGCGCCTGCGTGGTTGCGGACCTCACGGTTACCATGCTGTGCTTGAAGCCTGGCCTTCTCGCCGACGACGGTCGCGACGTGTGCGGCTCCATTGTGGTGGCGCCGCTTGCCGAGCAGACCGAGCAGATCGTGGTCGAGGCAGATCCGGTAGCCTGGCGGGCCGACCTCGAGGACTACCTCGACGTGATGGTGCCGCCAACCACGGCGGTCGACAAGTTCTCCCGAGGCTCGGTAATGGTTGTGGGCGGGTCTTCTCGCTATGTTGGCGCCCCCATCCTGGCCGCCCGCGCCGCCGCTCGTGCGGGTGCCGGCTACGTCACGCTTGCCGTGCCGGCATGCATCGTGCCGCAGGTGCAGGCCCACGTGCTCGAGATCCCCGTGGTGGGGCTTCCCTGCGACGAGGAGGGCACCATCTCTAAGGAGGCCGTGCCCCTGCTCACAAAGCTGGCCGAGAAGCGCTCGGCAGTTCTCGCCGGTCCCGGCATGCGCGTCTCCGGTGGCACCGTGGCCGTTGTCTCGGCACTTCTCACCACCTCGGTCCCGCTAGTTCTCGATGCGGACGCGCTCAACTGCATTGCTCGTCTCACCTCGGGCAAGCTGCAGGATTTCCCGGAGATCCTGCGCAGGAATTCGCCGCTCGTGCTTACCCCGCATCGCCGCGAGCTCGGTCGCCTGGTGGGCAGGGAGGACAACCCGCCCGCCTCTTTGGTGGACCAGCTCGAGGACGCGCGCAAGATCGCGTGGTCCGACGGCGGCTCCGAGCTGGTTGTGGTCACCAAGGGTACCGCGACTGGCTGCGTGGGCGTTGATCAGGCAATTCTCCCCAAGCCCGGCCCTGCGGCACTTGCCACGGCGGGCTCGGGTGACGTTCTGGGCGGCATCATAGCCTCCAAGCTCGCCCAGACCTATGGGCGCGTGGATAACCTGCCCCTTCTCTGCGCCCTCTCCTGCGAGCTTCACGGCTATGCGGCTACGCTTGCCATGGAGCGCATGGGGTCTAGGGGCGTCATGGCCTCGGATATCATTGACGAACTGGGCATTGCGGACGACGCCCTGGGGGAGCGCGTGAACTTCCCCGACGCCGACAACGGCGACGAGAACAACTAGGGAGCGAAGGCATGGCAGTTCAGAGCCCTGCGGACAGGTGGTCATGGGTCGAGATTGACCTTTCGGCCCTGAAGCGGAACACGCGCAAGTTCAAGGCGCTTCTCGCACCTGGCGTGAAAATGATGTGCGTCGTGAAGTCCGACGCCTACGGCCATGGCGCCGAGCGCTGCGTACGTGCCATGCACTCCGCCGGAGCGGACCAGTTTGCCGTGGCCACCGTGGAAGAGGGCGTGAAGCTTCGCAAGGCTGGCATCGAGTGGCCCATCCTTCTACTCTCCGAGCCACCCATGGAGTGCGTGCAGACGCTCGTGGACTACGACATCATGCCCTCTGTCTACACGTCCGAGTTCGCCCTCGCGCTGGGCGAGTGCGCGGCGGCCTCCGGCAAGGTGGCCCGCTACCACCTGGCCGTCGACACTGGCATGACGCGCATTGGCGTGCGTCGCGAGGACGTGCTCGAGCTCAGACGCACCATCGACTTTCACCGCGGGCTTGAGTGCGCGGGCATGTTCACGCACTTCGCGACTGCCGACGCCATCGACGACTGGGACTTTGCGCTGCAGCTCAACCGATTCAACGAGGCTGTCCAGATCGTGCGCGAGGCGGGTCTGGAGACCGGCCTCGTCCACTGTGACAACACGCCGGGCACGGTCTTGCACCCCGAGTGCCAGTACGACATGTGCCGCGTGGGCATTGGACTCTACGGCCTG
>CAJMLD010000070.1 GCA_905214175.1 uncultured bacterium | reverse complement strand
GCGTCATGGACTTCGAGGTGAAGTCGCTCAAGAAGAAGTTCAAGGACAAGCGCTTTGCCGCAGGCTGCAGCCGTGACGTCATCCGCCACGGCGCCGAGCTCAACGACATGGAGCTCGATGACCTGTTCGCGAGCATGATCGAGGCCATGCGCGCCATCGCGCCAGACCGCGACGAGTGGCTCAAGAGCCACCCCAAGCAATAGCGTACGTTTTGTCCGCGTGTTTGCCCGCTCCCGCGCGTGGGTACACACAGACCCAAGAAGACGGCGCGGGGAACGCAACCCTGCGCGCGGGCCATCTGGTCCGCGCGTTTCTTGTCGGCCCGCATGGCATTGAGGAGACGTCAGCGCATGTTCGAAAAATTCACTGACAGGGCGAGGAAGGTCATGAGCCTGGCCCAGGACGAGGCGAGAAACCTCGGCCAGATGTACGTGGGCACGGAGCACCTGCTCCTGGCCCTCATTAAGGAGGGCGACGGCGTTGCCGCCCAGGCGCTCGCGAAGCTCGACGTCACGTATGACGAGACGCTCGCGACGGTAAAGCAGCTCTCCCAGGACGAGACGGAGCCCGTTCCCGGTGGCCACATCCCCTTCACGCCTCGTACAAAGCGCGTGCTTGAGGCCGCCTACCGCGAGACCATGACACACGGCCAGACCTACATCGCCACCGAGCACCTGCTCCTGGGCATTGTGTCCGAGGGCAACGGCCGTGCCATGGATGCCCTGCGCGCCATGGGCGTCTCTGGGGATGCCGTGCGCAATGCGGTGAACGAGCTTGTCTCCAAGGGCAGCGAGGAGGAGGGCCAGTCCGCGGCTGAGGTTCGTATGGACCCCAGCACCTTCATGGGCATGGGTGGCCAGCCCTCCTCGGACGATGGCTCCATGCTCGAGAAGTACGGTCGCAACCTCACCAAGCTCGCCGAGTCGGGCAAGCTCGACCCGGTTCTCGACCGTGACCGCGAGATTGAGCGCGTCATGCAGGTGCTCGCGCGCAGGCAGAAGAACAACCCGCTCATCCTGGGCGACCCCGGCGTTGGCAAGACGGCCATCGTCGAGGGCCTGGCGCAGCTCATCTCTGCCGGCAACGTGCCCGACATCCTGCGCGGCAAGCAGATCTGGACGCTCGACGTGGCATCGCTTGTGGCTGGCTCCAAGTACCGCGGTGAGTTCGAGGAGCGCATGAAGAAGGTTGTCGCCGAGCTCGAGGACAACCCTAGCGACATCCTCTTCATCGACGAGATCCATACGATCATCGGAGCGGGCTCGGCCGAGGGCTCCATTGATGCGGCATCCATTCTGAAGCCGCCTCTCTCGCGTGGCGAGATCCAGGTCATTGGCGCCACGACGGCCGAGGAGTACCGCAAGCACATCGAGAAGGACTCTGCCTTCGAGCGCAGGTTCCAGCCGGTCTACATTGGCGAGCCCAGCCCCGAGGACGCCCTCGAGATCCTGCATGGGCTGCAGAGCCGCTACGAGGAGCACCACCACGTCCACTACACCGAGGCGGCCCTGAAAGCGGCCGTCACCCTTGCCGACCGCTACATTCAGGACCGCTTCCTCCCCGACAAGGCCATCGACGTTATCGATGAGGCGGGTGCCCGCACGCGTGTCCACAAGACCACGCTGCCTCCCGAGATTGCCCAGGTAGACTCTGACCTCGCCCGCGTGAGGGACGAGAAGGCCAAGGCTGCGGCCGCCCAGGAGTTCGAGGATGCTGCCCGCCTGCGTGACCAGGAGAAGGAGCTTGTCGCCAAGCGCGATGAGCTCGAGAGCGCCTGGCGCGAGAAGCTCGCCCAGAACGTGGTCACCGTGGACGAGAATGACATCGCCGACGTGGTCTCGAGCATCACCGGCGTGCCCGTCTCCAACCTCACCGAGGCCGAGGCGTCCAAGCTGCTGCGTTGCGAGGACGTTCTCCACCAGCGCGTCATTGGCCAGGACGAGGCCGTGACCAAGGTCGCGCGCGCCATCAGGCGCAGCCGCTCGCCCCTCAAGGATCCGCGGCGCCCCGGTGGGTCGTTCATCTTCCTTGGCCCATCTGGCGTTGGCAAGACCGAGCTCGCCAAGGCACTGGCAGAGTTCCTCTTTGGTTCCGAGGACGCACTCATCACCTTCGACATGTCCGAGTTCATGGAGAAGCACACGGTCTCCAAGCTCGTTGGCGCCCCTCCGGGATATGTGGGCTACGACGAGGGCGGCGAGCTCACCAAGGCCGTTCGCAGGCGCCCGTACTCGGTGGTCCTCTTCGACGAGATTGAGAAGGCGCACCCGGACGTCTTCAACGTGCTGCTCCAGATTCTGGACGAGGGCAGGCTCACCGATGGCCAGGGTCGCCATGTGGACTTCTCCAACACGGTCATCATCATGACCTCCAACATTGGCGCGCGCGACATCGCGCAGACCACCACGATGGGTTTCTCGGCGTCCGGTGCCTCGGGCCTCTCGGACAAGGAGATCACGAGTCGCGTGACCTCCGAGCTCAAGAAGCTCTTCCGCCCCGAGTTCCTCAACCGTGTGGACGAGATCGTGGTCTTCAAGTCCCTCACGGGCGAGCAGCTGCGCGGCATCGTGGAGCTCATGGTCTCCGACCTGCGCGATCGTCTCATCGCCAACGGCATGTCAATCGAGCTCACCGACGCGGCCCGCGACCTCGTGGCCAAGCGCGGCACCGATCCCATCTACGGGGCACGTCCGCTGCGCCGAGCCATCCAGACGCTCATCGAGGACCCGCTCTCGGAGGAGCTCCTGGAGGGCAAGTGGCAGCGCGGCGACATCATCGAGGTGGATGCCAAGGGAGACGAGCTTGTCTTCTCCAAGGGCACGGGCGAGATACCCGCTCCGCGCAAGCACGAGCACATGGAGCTGCCCTCGGCGCGTGACCGTTGGTCGACGGACCCCGGCGTACATCCGTCGCCGCAGGAAGGCGGGCTTGCCGCATCTGGCGCATAGGGACGGCGCCCAAGCGCTCCTGCTCGTCATATACTGATAATGTGGTTCGAGTTTCATCCGGCCCGCCATGTGCGGGCCGGCTTGCCCAAGGAGGCGCTATGGATCCTGCCGAGCTAGACAAAGGGGCTCTCACAACCCAGCAGCGCATCGACAGTGCCATCAAGATGACGGCGCCAGGAACGGCGCTGCGCGTGGCCCTGGACATGATCATCGCCGGTCACCTGGGTGCCCTCATCTGCGTTGGCGATACCCAGAACGTGCTTGCTGCGGGTGATGATGGCTTTGCCATGGATGTCTCGTTCACGGCAAACCGCCTGTTCGAGCTCTGCAAGATGGATGGCGCGGTTATTGTCGACAAGGACCTCACCAAGATCCTGCGCGCCAACTACCACCTCAATCCCGACCCGTCGCTGCCCACCACCGAGACGGGCACGCGCCACCGCACGGCGGCGCGCATGAGCCTGCTCACCAAGGCCATGGTCATCTCGGTCTCCGAGCGTCGCTCCGTGGTCAACGTCTATGTGAACGGCCGCGGCTTCCAGCTGCGCCCCGTTGCCGAGATCATGTCGACCGTGAACCAGCTCACCGCCGCCATGCAGAACACCCGCTCGCAGCTCGACCGCAGCTTGCAGCACCTTACGAGCCTGGAGCTGGACAACTTCGTCACGCTCGGTGACATCACGAACATCTTCTACCTGTTCGAGGTGCTCATGTCCGCAGGGGACGAGCTTGACCGCTGCATCGTCCAGCTGGGCACTTCCGGCCGTGTTACCGAGATGCAGCGCGAGGAGTTTCTGGGCGACATGGACGAGGCCTACAACCTCATGATCCGCGACTATGCCAAGGATTCCTCCGAGGAGCACGCGCGCGCTATCCGCAAGCAGTTCCACGAGATGGCCAACCCGCAGCTGCGTTCTCCCAAGGTGGTCGCACGCATCCTGGGCTACGACGACTATGGCGAGGACACCATCATGACCCCGCTCGGCCTGCGCACGCTCTCGCGCGTCTCCGTGGTGCGAGAGGGCATGGCCGACAAGATCGTGGACGAGTACGGCTCGCTCCAAGAGATCCTGGAGGCAGCCGAGGACGACTCCTCAAAGCTGGGCGAGATTGGCGTAAAGAACCCAGATGCCCTGGCCAATAGCCTCCATCGCATGTGGGGGCAGAGCGAATGAGCGCACCGGAGACATGCACCTCGACCGCTCCCGCGCGCGTGGGCGAGGAAGGCAAGGGGCCGGATACCGTGGCGATTATCGTTGCCGGCGGTACAGGCGAGCGCTTTGGGGACCCG
Source organism: uncultured bacterium (assembly GCA_905214175.1). Classification (GTDB taxonomy): domain Bacteria; phylum Actinomycetota; class Coriobacteriia; order Coriobacteriales; family Atopobiaceae; genus Tractidigestivibacter. Next base: position 3,256 of record CAJMLD010000070.1, on the reverse strand, counting down.
CGCGGCAAGCAGTTCGTGGACCTCTGCGGGCTTCCGCTCATGTGCTGGCCTCTTCTCGCCTTTGACCACGCCCCGTCGATAGGCCACATCGTGGTTGTGTGCGCTCCAGACCGCGTGGATACGGTGCGCGACGATGTCCTCTCACGCGTAACCCTGCTCACGCCCGTCACGCTTGCCGCCTCTGGCGACACGCGACAGCAGTCCGTTGCGCACGGGCTGGCTGCCATGCCGCGTGGTTTTGACTTTGTGGCTGTCCACGACGCGGCGCGCCCCCTCATCGAGACCGAGGTCATCGAGGGCGTCATCGCCTGCGTGCGAGAAGACCCCAAGCTTGCGGGCGCCATCTGTGCCACGCGCTCGGTGGACACGCTCAAGCTCGTCGAGGATGGCGTGATCATTGCCACGCCAGACCGCTCCTTCTACTGGGCGGCACAGACGCCGCAGGTATTCCGCACCCGCGCGCTCACCTCGGCGTACAAGTCTGCTGCTTGGGAGGGCTACCAGGGAACCGACGACGCCTCCCTCGTGGAGCGTCACGGCGGCAAGGTTCGCTGCTACGATTCTCCGCGAGACAACATCAAGGTAACCGTGCCAGAGGATCTGGCGATTGCATGCACCGCACTTGAGCAGCGACTGCTCACGTAGGCCGTGCACATGACTCACGCTGCACCAGACCGTAGCAGCAATAGACACCGAGGCACGCGCCCCCGGAGGTGAGCGGGTATGACTCGCATTGGACATGGCTTTGACGTTCACGCGTTCTGCGAGGGGCGCCCGCTCGTTCTGGGGGGTGTTACCGTGCCCAGCGAGCGTGGCCTTGCGGGCCACTCCGACGCGGACGTGCTCGCCCACGCCCTCATGGACGCCATCTTGGGCGCTATGCGCGCTGGTGACATCGGTCAGCTTTTCCCTGACACCGACCCCGCCTACGAGGGCGCAGATTCTATGGTTCTGCTCTCGCGCGTGATGGGGCTTGCCCGCGAGCAGGGCTTCTCGCTTGTCGACGCAGATTGCACCGTTGCCGCTCAGGCGCCTAAGCTTGCGCCCTACCGCGAGCAGATGCGTCAGACCATGGCCAACGCCATGGGGGTTAACGTGTCCCAGGTGGGGGTCAAGGCAACAACCACCGAGCGCCTTGGGTTTGTGGGGCGCGAGGAGGGCATTGCCGCCTGGGCCGTGGTTCTTCTCGACAGGGTTATGCCATAAATTTCCCCTCCAACTCGTAGGTATTCCATGGGTATGGGATGCAGGCCTCTCGGAGAGTCTGCGCACACTTTGTGTGTCTGGGCCAAGAGGGGTTACCCTGTCTCACGTGCGTGCGCCGAGGCCCGTGGTTTTTGGCGTTCGCATCTGGACAGGCCGCGCACGATGTACCACGCACTTGAAACACCGCACCATCGCACCACGCGCCACTTTTTGATCTAGGCATTACGAACTTCGACAGAACGACATTGCCCCAACCCGCGCGGCCGGGAAGGAATCGCATATGTCCCTTGCTACCGGCAGATACCCTGTCAGTACTGGCGCCCCTCGCGCCTCTCGCGTGCTTGCTACATGCATTGCCCTGCTCTTTGGGTTGCTCCTCTCGCTCTCCCTGAGCGTTGGCCAGGCGCATGCCGCCACGCTTGACGAGACCCTGGCCGACGACGTCTTTGTAAACGAGCCAGGCAGCACTGGCCGTTGCACCATCTACGCAGCCACCAACATGCTCCGCAGGGCGGCTCTGCTCAATGGCGACCAGGACTGGAGCTCGATCACCACCTCTTCGATCCCGTCTTCTGGCGGTCTGCCCTTTGTCTTCTCGGTGAGCACGCAGGATGCCACCTATACCGTTGAGCATGGCTATATTACGGGGTCGACCATGGAGGAGAGAACCGCCGAGCTTCTCGCCTTGCTTGACGAGAACCCCGCAGGCATCGTGCTGTATACGAGTGCGGGCAACCCGCATGCCGTGACGCTTCTGGGCTACGACGAGCAAACCGGTACCTTTGTTGCCCACGACTCGCTTACGGGTGCTACCTCGTCGCTTGATGAGTGCGTGAGCGTGCGCGTCTCCAACGCGAACGCCTACTGGTACGTGTCGAGCCCGGTCGCGTCGCCAGGGCCCGTCTCGCTCCAGAACGCCGCGGTTACGGTGGATGATGCCGTGTACGCGGGGGAAGCGGTGACGCCACGGGTGACGGTCGCGCTTGGCGGGGCAGCCCTTGTCGAGGGCGAAGACTACACCGTGAGCTACGTGGGCAACGACGCAGTGGGAAGTGCGCTCGCTGTAGTTGCCGGGACAGGGGAGTACAGCGGGACCGCGAGCGCCCCCTTTGCGGTGCTTGATGGTACCGAGGCGCTTGTGGGGCGTTGCGCGGGCACCATCGAGGCGTCTATGGACGCTGGGCAGAGCACGCGCGCGACACGCGGCGCCGCCGTGCTGGGGCTGGCCGGCTAGGACGTCTCCCTCCCCAGTTGCTTCTCGGGGTGCTGCTACAATGCCAGTACTTGTGCACACATCTCAAGGAGCAAACCATGCAGATCTACAACACCCAGACGCACCGGAAGCAGGAGCTCGAGCCCATCGAGCCGGGCAAGATTCGCATGTATGTCTGTGGCCCTACGGTCTACGACCAGATTCACATTGGCAACGCGCGCACGTTCCTCTCGTTTGACGTGATTCGTCGCTACCTCATGTACAAGGGCTACGAGGTCACCTTTGCCCAGAACCTCACCGATGTCGACGACAAGATCATTAACCGCGCCAACGAGCAGGGCCGCACCGCGGCCGATGTGGCGGAGGAGTTCTCGAACGCCTTCATCGAGCAGATGCACCGCTTTGGGATCCTCGATCCCGACATCCGCCCGCGCGCTACGCACGAGATCCAGGCCATGCAGGAGATGATCGAGTCCCTCATCGAGCAGGGCAACGCCTACGTGGCAGACAACGGCGACGTGTACTTCTCGGTGCGCTCGGACCACAACTACGGCATCCTTTCCGGCCGCGACCTCGACCAGATGCGCGCGGGCGAGCGCGTGGAGGTTAACGACCAGAAGCGCGACCCCTTTGACTTTGCCCTCTGGAAGGCCGCCAAGCCCGGCGAGCCCAGCTGGCCGAGCCCCTGGGGCGACGGGCGTCCCGGCTGGCACACCGAGTGCTGCGCCATGATTCACCGCTATCTGGGCACCCCCATCGACATCCACGGTGGCGGCGCAGACCTCGTCTTCCCTCACCACGAGAACGAGACCGCCCAGGCCATGTGCGCCTGGCACG
>CAJMLD010000069.1 GCA_905214175.1 uncultured bacterium | reverse complement strand
GCCCAGTGAGGCCCTTCGTGTCTTCTTGGCGCGCGACCCCGTCCGCGACCCGCACGGGCTTGTCTTTGACGAGCCGTTCACGGGCCTTGACCCTGAGGGCATGTATCACGTGCGCGAGACCATGAGCACGCTTGCTTCCGAGGGGCGCTCAATCATCCTGGTCACGCATTACCCCGAGGACATTATCCCGGCCATCGGGCGCGTGATGCTCATCAAGAACGCAGCCATCTTTGCGGACGGCCCCAAGGACCAGATCCTGTGCGACAAGGTCCTCTCGGAGCTCTTCGACGTGCCGCTCGTGGTGGACGAGCACGACGGCTGGTATTCGATGCGCGGACGCTACGGGGCGTAGGCGCTGGTGGAGGGCCTGGTTGTAGAGGTTGGTGCCGGCGGAAACGACGCGCGCGCCCAGGAGCTTGCGGAGCGTCTGGGCGTTGCCGTGGTGCCTGCGGGTACGGCTGCGGCCACAGGCGGGCTGTGCCTTCTGGTGGGCGAGAAGGGCCTCTCGCTCGAGGGCGACGGGATGTCTCTTGCCGCGGACCTCTCGCGCATGGTGCCGCGTCTTCGTCCGGCTAACCTCAGCCGCGAGCTGGTGGTGCGCGCCGCACGCATCCGCGGGGCCGCAGGTCCGCTCACGGCTGTGGACGCCACGGCGGGGATGGGGGAGGACTCGCTGCTCCTGGCCGCGGCGGGCTTCTCGGTCACGCTCTTCGAGCGCGACCCCGTGATCTGCGCGCTGCTGGGCGACGCCCTTGTGCGTGCGGCGGCCAACCCGGCGCTGGCAGAGGCGGTCTCGCGTATGGAGCTTCGCGGCGAGGACTCCGTTCCGGCGCTGCCCGCGTTGGGCTTTAAGCCCGACGTGGTCCTCCTCGACCCTATGTTCCCCGAGCGCCACAAGAGCGCGGCCGTCAAGAAGAAGCTGCAGCTCATCCAGAGGCTTGAGCGCCCGTGCGATGACGAGGGCGGCCTCATGGACGCCGCCCGGGCGGCAGGGCCCCGCCGCATCGTGGTGAAGCGTCCGGCCAAGGGGCCATGGCTTGCGGGCGAGAAGCCCAGCTACACCATTTCTGGCAAGGCTATACGCTACGACTGCTACGCGCTGTGAGGGGAGGCCACGCGGCCAGGGTGCTGTGGACCGCGTCCTTCTCGCCCCTCAATCTCACCACACGCATGCCCTAGACTCTTCCAGTTCACCAGACACGTCGCCTGCGCCGAGCGCTGGCAGAAGGGGGCACGCATGCCCACGAAGGACACTACGACTCCGGTCAAGATAGTCATGCTCACCGGGTACCTGGGGGCGGGCAAGACCACGCTCCTCAACCACATCCTCGCCAACGACGAGGGCATTCGCGCTGCCGTTATTGTGAACGACATCGGCGAGATCAACGTTGACGCGAGCCTCATCAAGAACGGCGGCCTCTCCGCCACCGACAGCCTCATTCCCATGAGCAACGGCTGCATCTGCTGCACGCTCGCCTCCGACCTTGCACAGCAGCTCACGTCCATCGCCGAGACCGGCGACTTTGACTACATCATCATCGAGGCCTCGGGCATCTGCGAGCCCATCCCCATTGCCTACACCATCTCGTCCATCTGCGACCAGACCAAGGACGGCACCGCGCCGCTCGACCTGGACAACATTGTGGCCGTGGTGGACTGCGCCCGCATGTATGACGAGTTCAACGGCGGCCACGCGCTTCTCGCCGACGACATCGAGGAGGACGACGTCGAGAGCCTTCTCATCCAGCAGATCGAGTTCTGCACCACGCTTGTGCTCAACAAGTGCGATCGCGTGACGCCCGAGCAGGTGGCCGAGCTCAAGGCCATCGTGCGCGGCCTGCAGCCGCATGCGCGCATCGTCGAGGCCGTAAACGGCAACGTTCCCATGGACGAGCTGCTCAACACCGGGCGTTTTAGCTTTGACGAGGCGTACGGCTCGGCCGCGTGGGTCGACGCCATGGAGCACCCCGAGGAGCACGAGAACCCCGAGGTTCTGGAGTACGACGTCTCCACCTTTGTCTACCAGCGCCGCCAGCCCTTCGACTACCACGCGCTCTCCGAGTTCGTGAACAACTGGCCCGAGTCCGTGATCCGCGTCAAGGGCCTTATGTGGGTGAACAACGACCCGGACATGTGCTACGTCTTTGAGCAGGCCGGTCAGCAGTTCACGCTCACCGAGAACGGCCAGTGGGCCGCGCTCATGCCGGCAGACGAGCTTGCGCGCAACATGGCAGAGGTGCCCGAGCTGCGTCGCGACTGGGATTCCAAGGTGGGCGACCGCATGGTGCGCCTCTGCGTGATTGGCCGTCACATGGATCGCGAGGCCGTCGAGCGCGGCCTTGACGCCTGTCTCACCACGTGGGAGGGCGAGACGCCGGCCGTGGACGGTATGGAGTAGATTCGCGTGGGCGAGAGTGACGAGACGCGCGTTATGGGTGCGGGTGCCGGCCGAGGTGCGGCCGTTGACCCCGACGCCACGGTGTACGCCGGGCCCGGTGCCGGCTGCGCCGTTGACCCCGACGCCACGGTGTACGCGCCACCGCCCGCGTCGTCTCGCACTGCCCCAGCGCCCCGGCGTGCTGCGGAGCCCGTGCGCAACGCCGTGCCCTCGCCCTCGCAGACGAGCTACTACGGCTATGGCTATGGTGGCGCCGCCGGATCTGGAAGTCGGGACCACCGTCGTGGCCCCAACCTCAAGCGCATCACGCTCGTGTTGGTGGGGGCGCTGGTTGCGCTTATCGTCTTTGCGGTGGTCTCTAGCTGCGTGAGCGACGCTGTTTCGAGTGTGGCCGCGGGTGCCTCGAGCGGCGCCGCGTCGGGCAGTGCCACCACGACAACGAGCAAAACGGGCACGCCTACGACGGGGACTGGTGGCCCCGGTACCTCCGAAAGCACCAGCTCCAGCTCGGATACCGGCATTGACCTGGGTGGGGTTACGGAAACGTTGGGGGACGCGGCCGACGCCGCGAAAGAGGTAGCACAGGACCTCGGCGACGCGGCGAAAGGCGTGGCGTCCAAGCTGCCTTCCCAGGTCAAGGGGCTTCTCTCGTCAAAATAGAAACCAGGCTGCGGGTGGTGTCGCACACAGCCTGGCTTCCGCCCCTCAGAGGGCGCACGCCTTAAACAAGTCGAAAAAAGCCGGACAGCGGGGAAATGCCATCCCGCCGTCCGGCATAGTGAAGCTACCTTCCCGACGTCGTGCCACCATCGATGGCAAGGCACTCGCCCGTGATCTCGCGTGCGTAGTCGGAAGCCATGAACACCGTCGCCCAGGCGATGTCCTCGGCCTTCTGCGCGTGGCCCATTGGAATCATGGCCTTGACGGAAGAGTTCCACATCTCTTCGCGCTGCTCCGGTGTTGTCGTGTTCTTGACATCAGGATTCCACTCGTTTGCCATGCCATCCAGGATCTCTTCCCACATGGCAGTGCGGATGATGCCCGGGAGAATCGAGTTGACGCGCACACCGTATGGAGCTGCCATCTTGGCTGCGGACTGCGTGAGCGAAGTCACCGCAGCCTTAGAGGCGCAGTATGCCTGCAGCATGTTCATGCCGTCACGGCCGGCGATGGAAGAAACGGTGATAAAGTTGCCCGACTTCTGGTCCTCGAGGACCTTGAGGCCGTGCTTGAGCATGTTGATCGTACCACCCACGTTGATCGAAAAGAGTCGGTTGACCTCCTCGGGCTTGATGTACATGAGGTCTTGCAGGGATATGACGCCAGCCGCGTTTACGATGACGTCGAGCTTACCGCCTGCAAATTTTACGGCGTCGGCGATGAGCTTCTCAACGTCTGACTCAACTGCGACGTCGCACTTGGAGAAGCCGGCACGAACGCCCTTTGCCTCGAGCTCCCTTACGGTCTCCTCGCCCTGGTCTTCTTTCCGGTTGCCGAGGTACACGTTTGCGCCACAATCTGCAAACTGCAGCGCCATGGCCTTGCCAAGCCCACGACCGGCGCCTGTGATGAGGACGTTCTTGCCCGTGAAATCTATGACCATTGCCATGCCACATCATCCTCTCTTCTTATGATTGTCGTGCTCCGTTGATGCTATCCGTTAATTCAGCTACTGAGGTGAGAATTCTGTAAGCGAATTACGTTATCGATTGGTCTGAACAGCCGCATTTTCGTACTACGAATGCGCGTCGGCCCACGCACACCAGGCATTTTATGCTGTTTGTACGGAGCGCTCCCCATGTAACCCGCGCAAATCTCGTACCTCGAGCGAGCCCTTGCATACCGCTCGCGGAATCGTTGCTGCAGCGCAACGTGGGGCTGCTAACGTTTTGACAATTTAATAAAGCCGGGCGTCGAGAGGGGCTGCCATGCTCAATCGTTTCTGCAAGTCTCCGCTGTGGGAATGCAATCGCACGCTCATCCGTGTGGCCCAAGGTCAAGAACCCGCCGACCTCGTCATTCGCCATGCGCGGCTGGTAAGCGTCACCACACACGAGATTCTCGACAACGCAGACATCGCCATTGCTGCCGGACGCGTTGCCTACCTGGGCATTGACGGTCACACGGCAGAGCACTGTATTGGCGAGAAGACCACCGTCATCGACGCTGCCGGCAGCTTTGTGGCGCCGGGCTTCATGGACGGTCACATCCACGTTGAGTCCGCCATGGTGGGGCCCTCCGAGTACGCCCGCGCGGTGGTTCCGCACGGTACCACGGGAATCTACTGGGACCCGCACGAGGCCATGAACGTCGCCGGGCTTCCCGCGCTGAAGGAGCTCATCCGCGACTCCGAGCGCGTGCCGCTCAAGTGCATGGTCACGCCGGGATCCTGCGTCCCCGCGGTTCCAGGCTTTGAGGACACCGGTTCGAAGATTGATGACAAGGACATCCGCGAGACCATGGGGTGGGACGCCGTGGTTGGTCTTGGCGAAATGATGAACGACCCCGGTGTCCTCTCCTGCGACGAGGGCCCGCTCTCCGAGATGGACGAGACGCTCAAGGCCGACAAGACCTTGACCGGCCACTTCACGGTGCCAGACACTGATCGCCAGCTCAACGCCTACATTGCCTCCGGAATCTCCTGCTGCCACGAGTCCATCACGCGCGACGAGGCGCTCGCGAAGCTCCGCCTGGGCCAGTACGCGCAGCTGCGCGAGGGCTCGGCCTGGCAGAACCTCGAGGAGCTCGCGCACGTTATCACCGACAACAACATCGACACGCGCCACGTTAACCTCGTCTCCGACGACAACCACCCCGAGACCCTGGTCTCTGAAGGGCATCTCGACCGCATCCTGCGCAAGGCCGTGGAGTTTGGCATCGATCCCGTCTCGGCCATCCAGATGGTCACCATCAACGTAGCGGACTGCTTTGGCATGTCGCGCGACCTGGGCTCCGTCACGCCGGGAAAGTGCGCCGACCTCGTTATTCTCGAGGACCTCAAGGACTTCCGTGTGACGCACACCTTCATCGACGGCGAGCTTGTGGCCGAGGACGGCGCGGCGCTCTTCTCGCCCGAGCCCTACCCCTGGCCAAACTTCATGTTCAACTCAATGCACGTGGCGGGGGAGATTTCACCCGAGACGTTCCGCATTCCCGCGGTCCACGTCGACGGCACGCCCATCGAGGGCAATCGCGCGTTGGTACGCGTGATGACCTCGAGTGCGGGCTCTACGATCACCAAAGAGGAGCACCTCGAGGTGCCCGTGGTCGACGGTTGCCTGGAGTGCTCGCCCGCTGATGACATCCTCAAGGCCTTCGTCTTCGAGCGCCACCACAATACGGGTTCGTTTGCCTATGGCTTTGCCAAGGGCTTTGGCATCCACGGCGCGCTTGCGCAGACCGTGGCCCACGATGCCCACAACCTGCTGGTTGTTGGCGACAACGACGAGGACATGGCCCTTGCAGCAAGTTTGCTTGTCGAGTGCGGCGGAGGCGAGGTGGCCGTCGAGGACGGTGTGGTGCTTGGACAGGTGAAGCTGCCCATCCTGGGCCTCATGAGCCCCAAGAGCGTGGAGGAGGTGGCTGGGGAGGTTCGTGGCGCCGAGGAGGCCTGGGCAAAGATGGGCTGCACGATGCCCTCGCCGTTCATGACCATGGCGCTTCTCTCGCTGGCCTGCATCCCTGATCTGCGCCTCACCAACCGGGGCTACGTGGACTGCCACAGCTACCAGTTTGTCCCAGTGGTCGTGGAGTAGGCGAGAAGGGCGGGGTGGCCGGGACGCGTTGCTGGCCGGCGCGCCCCGGAAGCCCCGGAACGTCTCGTCCTGCTGTCCCGCGCTGTCCGCGCCGCTAGAGCAGCTGGTCGAGTGTCTTGCCGTAGCTCGGGAGGAACTCCTCCACAAAGTCGGCGACCTCGGGCAGCTGCGAGGCCATCTCGTCCACCTTGGCGCGAATGCCCCTCTCGGCGGTCTTGAACTCGGCATTTCCGGACTGTGCCTCGTCGACGCACTTGATGAGGGCCGAGATCTTGTCGGCAGCCTTCACCAGCCGACGCAGGTAGACGTCGTCTGCGTCGGCGGGGTTGCCGCGGAAGATCGCCTCGTACGTGGGGCGCAGATCTGCCGGCAGCGTGTCAAGCAGGGTGTCCTCGGCTCCGTGCTCCACGTCCTTGTAGGCATCGCGAATGCCGCGGTTGGCGTACTTCACCGGCGTGGGCATGTCGCCCGTCACGATCTCGGTGGTGTCGTGGAAGAGCCCGATGAGCGCGGCCTTCTCGGCATCAAGGTGGCGTCCGTAGCGAACGTTGCCCAGCGTGGCCAGGCCGTGCGCGATGGCCGCCACCTCGAGCGAGTGCTCCGAGAGGTTCTCCGGACGCGCATTGCGCATGAGCGCCCAGCGCTCGATGTACTTCATCCTGGAAACGATAGCGAAGAACGTGGACTGTTCCGCCATTTCAACCCCTCCTGCCGAGTTCGCGTCGCTCAATGGTACGCTCGAATGAGACAAGGGGACAGTCCCTTTGTCTCATTCGAGAGAGGGAACGCACATGAAGGTCCTTATGCTCAACGCGGGGATTAGCCCCAAGGGAAACACCGGCATCGCGCTTGCGGAGGTCGGCCGCACGCTTGACGAGCAGGGCATAGACTCCGAGGTCTATCACCTGCCGCTTACGCCCGCGCGCGACTGCGTGAGCTGCGGGAAGTGCTCCAAGCTTGGTCGCTGCGTCTTTGATGACGATGGCGTGAACGAGTTTGTCGAGAAGGCCGCGGCTTCGGATGGCTTTGTCTTTGGCACGCCTGTCTACTACGCGCACCCGGCCGGCCGCGTGCTGTCCTTTCTCGACCGCGTCTTCTACAGCGAGAGCGGCCAGTTTGCGTTCAAGCCGGGTGCCTGCGTGACCGTGGCGCGACGTGGCGGCTGCACGGCGTCGTTTGATGTGATGAACAAGTACTTTGGCATCGCCAACATGATCACGGTGGGTTCCTCGTACTGGAACATGGTCTATGGCGCCAAGACCGGCGAGGCCGCGCTGGACGTCGAGGGCATGAAGACCATGCGTAACCTGGGTCGCAACATGGCGTGGCTGCTCAAGAGCATCGAGGCCGGACGCGCGGCTGGCGTGCCCGCGCCTGAGG
>CAJMLD010000068.1 GCA_905214175.1 uncultured bacterium | reverse complement strand
TCCCCGCGTATGCGGGGATGATCCCCTCGTGAGCGGCATCACCAGCAAGGCCGAGAGCGTGCTCCCCGCGTATGCGGGGATGATCCCATGAATCTTAAGACATACGCGGAACCGATAACAGTGCTCCCCGCGTATGCGGGGATGATCCCCAGACGTTCATTAACAACTACACGAACGGCGGGTGCTCCCCGCGTATGCGGGGATGATCCCTAAACGTCGTTAGGCAAGCCCACACATGCCTACGTGCTCCCCGCGTATGCGGGGATGACCCCCCCAGACCTCAGGCTACTTCCGCTCCGGAATCCCGGTGCTCCCCGCTCTACAGGTCGCTCTTTCGGGGTCGGGAAGATGCGTACGATAGCGGCTACCTGCGCAGGGATAGTCGCATGGGGTACGGTCCCGCCTGCTCGAACGCATGGAAACCCGGACCGTGCGACCGACGTCGCATGGGGTGCGACAAGTGCGAGAACCGCGGCCTGCACGCGATGAGCGACTACATCCTCAAGCGTCACTTCAAAGAGGTCGACCCTCAAAACAGGGATGTCTTGGACCTTTATCCCATGACGAGAACATCAACTTGCTGGTCTCGGCATGGGTGACGCCGAAGGCGGTTGGGGCGATTGCGCCGATGCTGATTGCGGCAGTTCGGCGATGCACGAGCGTGACAGTTGTTGCCCTAGTTCGAGGGGACATGGGTGATGTTGGCGCATGCCTTGACGAGCTGGAACGAGCTGGCTGCAAGGTCAGGCGTGCTGGTGAAAGGGTTTCCAACGTCGCGGTGTTCGATGAATCACTCGTGTGGTTTGGGGGGGTATCCCGCCGCTTGCGTTTGCGCACGCCGATGATTGCGGCGTTCGAATTGTGAACTGCGCGCTTACCGCCGAGTTGGTTGGGGCGAGCTGAGCCTGTCATCGCTCACATAGACAACCGATTACACAAATTGACGGTTGGTTGCGGTTTGCGTTAAATATTTGATGTGATACCAGGGCTATGGCAAATCTCCTACCTGGGGTTTCCGGATTGTCGAGAGGCGGGCTGCTCGGGGTGTCGCCGAAAAACTACCACCAATCGGCAATTCGCAATCGGGTGGGCTCCTCCGGGACTCTACCGCCTGCTCGGGCAGCTTCTGGGTCAAGATGGGGCCGCCCGAAATTGGCCTCGAGGTACCCTTGGCCTCCGAAGGCGCAATGATGCTGGACCTTTCCAAGGGCGAGCGCAAACTGCCCCACTTCCTCATTCAGCACGACCTGTTTCGGCGTTTCCGGATGTTCGCCTGGAATGAGACAAAGGGACTGTCCCTTTGTCTCATTCCAGCTCGCGGGTGCCGGTCCAGAGCTGCCAGTACTCTCCGCGCTGCGCGAGCAGCTCCTCGTGGGTGCCACGCTCGACAATGCGCCCGTGCTCGAGGACCATGATCGCGTTTGCGTTGCGTACGGTGGAGAGCCGGTGCGCAATCACGAAGACCGTACGGCCGCGCATGAGGGCGTCCATACCACGAGCGATAAGCGCCTCGGTGCGGGTGTCGACGCTCGACGTGGCCTCGTCCAGGATAAGCACGGGCGGGTCGCTCACGGCCGCGCGGGCGATGGCGATGAGCTGCCGCTGCCCCTGGCTGAGGTTCGCCCCGTCGGCCGTGACCTGCGTGTCGTAGCCCTGCGGCAGGCGCGAGATGAACGAGTCCGCGTTGGCAACGCGCGCGGCGTGGCGCACTTCCTCGTCGGTGGCGTCGAGCTTGCCAAAGCGGATGTTGTCGGCGATGCTCCCGCGGAAGAGGTGGGTGTCTTGCAGCACGATGCCCAGAGACGAGCGAAGCGACGATTTCTTGATGTCGCGCACGTCAATGCCGTCGTAGGTTATCTCGCCAGAGCGCACGTCGTAGAAGCGATTGATGAGATTCGTGATGGTTGTCTTGCCAGCTCCAGTGGAGCCTACAAAGGCGATCTTCTGCCCGGGTTTCGCGAAGAGCGTGAGGTTCGCAAGTACCGTCTGGTCCTTGTCGTAGCCAAAGGTGACGTTCTCAAAGCGCACGTCGCCGGCGAGAGGGACCGTGGATCCGTCCTCGCGTCGCCACTGCCAGCCCGCGGCGCCGGCAGCCATGCGTCGCTCGGGGTCCTCGTCCCCCGAGGCGGCGTCGCCCGCGCCCGCGCGCTCCAGCGTGACCGTGCCCTCGTCCTTCTCGGCAGGCTCCTCCATCACCGAGAAGACCCGCTCGGCACCGGCAAGCGCCGTGAGCATGAAGTTGCCCAGCTGCGTGAGCTGGTTGATGGGCATGGCCGCCTGACGAACAAACACCAGGTAGCTGGCAAGGCTCCCCACACCCATGTGTCCCGCGATGGCAAGCGCCGCGCCAACCACGGCCACCACGGCGTAGTTGGTGTACGAGATGGCCACCGTCGCAGGCACCATCGTGGATGCGTACGCCTGGGCGCCGGTGCCGCTTGCGCGCAGGTCCTCGTTGAGAGCACGGAAGCCCTTGAGGTTCTCGTCCTCGTGGTTGAAGACCTTCACCACCTTCTGACCTGCGATCATCTCCTCCACATAGCCGTCGAGCGCCCCCAGGGTTCGCTGCTGCTGCGAGAAGAGCCGCTTGGAGCGCCTGCCCGAGAAGCGCACGTAGGCCACGATGATTGCGTCGCAGGCAAGCGTGATTAGCGTGAGCCGCCAGTCCAGCACAACGAGAAGCACGATGGTCCCCACGGTCTGGATTGCCGCCTGAACCATGTTGGCAAACCCGTTGTTGAGCGCCTCCGAGATGGTGTCCACGTCGTTGGTGAAGTAGCTCATCACGTCGCCGTTGCGCGTGTGGTCGAACCACGAGAGCGGTAGCGACTCAATGTGGCCGAGAAGGTCTCGGCGAATGTCAAAGACCACGCGCTGTGCGGCGCGGACCATGGTCTGGGTGTAGCCAACGCTTGCGGCCACGCCCGCCGCGTAGATGGCGGCAGTCAGCGCGACGAGATGGACGAAGCGCGTCCAGTCGCCGGCTCCCACGGCGTCTACCACAGGTTTTATCATGTACGTTCCGGCGAGGTTTGCCCCGCCTGTCATGCAGACCAGAACCGCCACGGCCAAAAGCTGCCAGCGGGCGTGGCCTAGGTACGAGAGGAACCTTCTCAGCGTGTTCCGCAGGTCCTTGGGGCCCGCGGGGGCGCCTCCTCTACCGGGCATCGGGGGCCTCCTTTCTGGTGGCGGTTGCGGGCGCGACGGTCCCGGCGGGCACGACGGCCCCGGCGGCAGCGGTGGTCGTGCCGGCTGCGGTCGCGGCGCCACCCACCTGCGACTCGTAGAGCTCGCGGTAGATGTTGTCCGTGTGGAGCAGCTCCTCGTGCGTTCCCGTGGCGTGCACGCGCCCGTCCTCGAGAACCACAATCTGATCGGCGTCCATGACCGAGGCCACACGCTGCGCAATCACGACCTTCGTGACGCCCGTGAGCTGGGCGAGGTTCTCGCGAATGCGGGCGTCGGTCGCCATGTCGCACGCGGAGGTCGAGTCGTCGAAGACCAGCACGCGCGGGTGCTTGAGCAGGGTGCGGGCAATGCAGAGACGCTGCTTCTGGCCACCGGAGACATTGCCTCCGCCGTGCCCCAGGTCTGCGTCGAGGCCGCCGATGCGGTCTAGGAACTCGTCCGCGCATGCCAGGCGGCAAGCACGGAGCAGCTCGTCGTCAGTTGCCGAGGCGTCTCCCCACCGCAGGTTGTCGCGAACGGTGCCCGTGAACAGCACGTTCTTCTGGAGCACGATGCCCACGCCGTCACGCAGGGCGGCAAGGTCGTACTGGCGCACGTCGTGGCCGCCCACCTCGACGCTTCCCGAGCTTGCGTCGTAGAGTCGCGCCATGAGCTGCACGAGCGAGGTCTTGCCCGAGCCCGTGGCGCCAAGCACGCCCACGGTTGAGCCGGCGGGGAAGTGCAAGCTCACGCGCGAGAGAACGTCCTTCTCGGCCGTGGGCGAGTACTTGAAGGAGACGTCGCGGAAGGTGACGTCGCCGGTGGCCACGCGGCTGATGCCGTGCGCGGGACTCTCGATGGCGGGCTTCTCGCGCAGCACCTCGCCCACGCGGTGGATGCTCGTGACGGCGCGCGCCAGGAGGAGGAACACGTTCGAGATCATCATCAGCGAGTTCATGATGAGCAGGACGTAGCTCATGAAGCCGGTAAGCGTGGCCACGCCCATCTCGCCCGCCATGATCATCTGGCCGCCAAACCACAGGAGCGCCACGCTGGCCACGTTCATCGAGAGCGTGAAGACGGGCGTGTTGATTACGGCTGTTCTAAACGTGCGCGTGGCGGCGTTGGCCAGGCGCGCGTTGACCTGCTCGAAGCGCTCGGCCACGTAGCCCTCTCGTACGTAAGCCTTGATGGCGCGGATGGCCACGAGGTCTTCCTGGAGCGTGTCGTTGAGCTGGTCCATCGCGTGCTGCATGGTCCCAAAGAGCGGTGCCACGTGGTGCACGATAAGCGCTAGCGCGCAGGCAAGCGCGGGCAGGATCACAAAGAAGACCACGGCAAGCTTGGCGCTCATGGTGCAGGCGATGACAAGGCCGCACACGAGCATGACCGGGCCTCTCAGCATGGGCCTAAAGCCCATCACGAGGGCGTTCTGTATCACGGTGACGTCGGTGGTCATGCGCGTGACCAGGGAGGACGTGTCAAAGTCGTCGAGGTTCGAAAAGGCGAAGTCCTGCACGTGGGCGTATTCCGCCTCGCGGAGGCCGGCGCCAAAGCCCATTGCGACCTGTGCCGAGAAGCGCGCGTAGCCCAGCCCCAGGGCGCCGGCGACGGCTGCCAGCGCCACCATGCGGGCGCCCAGCGCAAGGACGAGCCCCATGTCGCCGGTGGTCACGCCCACGTCGACGATGCTGGCCATTACGAACGGTATGCAGAGCTCAAGCGCGGCCTCGACAAAGGCGCAGAGGGCGGCGAGAACAAATTGCCGCCGGTAGGGCTTGAGGTAGCGGGAGACTAGTTTGAGGTCACTCATCGTGCGCCTCCTTGGGGGCTTCGGGCGTCGTTGGCGCCGCGGGGTGCGCCGACGTCGTTGCGGTTGCGGGGGAGTTGGCGGCGGCGAGGTTGGCGTGCACGCGCGCGAGGAGGCCGGCAAGCGTCGCGCGCTCCTCGGCGGAAAGACCGGTGAGCATGACGTCCTGCTCGCCATCGCAGACGCTGTCCCATGCGGCAAGTGCGCCGTGGCCGGTCGCGGTGAGCTCCACGGTCTTGGTGCGGCGATCCTGTCCGCGCGTGGTGCGCACAAGGCCCGCCTGGCGGAGCAGGTCGAGCATGCGCGAGATGGCGGCGTCGTCCACCTCGAAGTACGT
This sequence comes from uncultured bacterium, assembly GCA_905214175.1. Taxonomy (GTDB): domain Bacteria; phylum Actinomycetota; class Coriobacteriia; order Coriobacteriales; family Atopobiaceae; genus Tractidigestivibacter. Next base: position 2,294 of record CAJMLD010000068.1, on the reverse strand, counting down.
GGCCATCTCATGCTGGGTGCTTGTGCCGTGGACGGCCAGGTAGGCGAGGAGCTTGGGCTGGCCAGGGCCAAGGCCCAGGTGCGCCATGCGCGGCCGCAGGTAGTTTATCTGCGCGTGGTAGGCGCGGTAGAGCAGCATATGCATATCGTCGAGTGAGCGTCCTTCCTGCTCCATGGCGTTCTCCTCTCATGAGACAAAGGGAGATTCCCTTTGTCTCTTGACGTGTCAAGTATTCGTTTTCAGCGTATCGCGGAATGCGGGGACGAGGTGCGCTAGGGCACGCCATCATAAAGTTGACGCATCAATGGTTCACGTGCGGCTCGCCCCCTCGCCCTTTCCAGCCAGACGACGTGGTAGGGTGGGTGCGCGTTTCTCGCCTGTCGACCCATCCACAAGGAGACCCTATGCGCACGCCCAAGCTCATCGCCAGCGACATCGACGGCACCATGCTCGTGAACTGGGCGCCGTGCTTCTCGCCGCAGATGCTGGGGCTTGTCGAGCGCATTGTCGACGCGGGGATTACGTTTGTGCCGACGTCCGGCAGGCAGTACACCAACCTGCGGCGGCTCTTCTCGCCCGTGGCGGATAGGATTCCGTATGTGTGCGAGAATGGCTCGCTTGTCATTCTCGACGACGAGCTGGTCTACCGCGCCACGATGGATGATTGTCTGGCGCGCGAGATCATCGAGGACATGCTGGCAGATCCCGGCTGCGAGCCGGTGGTCTCGGGGATGCGGACGGTCTACGTGCGCACGGGCGCACCGGAGCTGTTGGACCACCTTGTCAACGTGACCGGCTACAACGTGACCGAGCTTGACGATCTAACGCATATTCCTGAGCCGTTCATGAAGGTTTCTGCATACTGCACCGACGGCGTCCCGCGCGAGCGTCATTGGCACGAGCGCTTTGGCACGCGATGCACGGTCAAGGTTACGGGCCTTCAGTGGCTTGACCTCATGCCCAATGGTGTCGACAAGGGAGTTGCGCTGGCGGCGCTGGCCGAGCGCCTGGGGATCGCGGCCGAGGACTGCATAGCGTTTGGCGATGCCGAGAACGACATTGAGATGCTCGAGTGGGCGGGGTGCCCTATCACGATGGAGACGTCGCAGCCTTTGGTGCTGCCGCTTGGTCGGTACCATACCGACACCGTTGAGCACGCGTTCGAGCGGATTCTCGACGGGCCGGGGTTCGACTGGTAGTGGGCCGAGGCTGGCGGCCGTCGCTTCTCGCAAGACTGACGCCACAGTGAGGGTTACGTACGTCCTAGCTGCGGAAACGCGCCCTATGGCGCCCGCCGCCCGAACGCCCGCCATGTCCCTCGCGCCCGCCACGGCCCGCGTGCCCGCCGTTCCCCGTGCCGCCCCGAGCACGCTGCGGCCGCGGGCGCTCGGGTCTCACCAGGCACTTTGGTCCGTAGCCGATGAGGTCCTCTCGGTGCGCGCGATGCAGCGCCTCCACCACCAGGTCATAGTTCTTGGGGTCTCGGTACTGGATCAGCGCGCGCTGCATGGCCTTCTCGTGCGGGTTGGTGGGGCAGTAGACGTGCTTCATGGTGCGCGGGTCGAGCCCCGTGTAGTAAATGCAGGTGCTCACCGTCGACGGGGTGGGGTAGAAGTCGCTCACCTGCTCGGGGTTGTAGCCCAGGTCGCGGCAGAACTCCGCCAGCTTGACCGCGTCCTCCATCGTTGACCCTGGGTGCGAGCTCATGAGGTAGGGCACCACGTACTGCTCCTTGCCGCACGCGCGCGAGGCCTTCTCGAACTCGTGGACAAAGCGCTCGTAGACGTCGTTCGAGGGCTTGCCCATTACGCGCAGCACGTCGTCGCACACGTGCTCGGGAGCCAGGCGCAGCTGGCCGGACGTGTGGTACTCGGCCAGCTCGCGGATGAAGGTGTGGTCCTTGTCGTAGAGCGCGTAGTCAAAGCGGATGCCGCTGCGGATGAAGACCTTCTTGACGCCGGGGATCGCGCGGAGCTTGCGCAGCAGCCCCACGTAACGCTCGTGGGTTACGCGCAGGTTGGGGCAGGGCTCCGGCGCCAGGCAGCGCCGGTCGACGCATGCCCCGGCCTTGGCTTGCTTGGGGCAGGCGGGCTGCATGAAGTCTGCCGTTGGTCCGCCGACATCGTTGATGTAGCCCTTGAAGTCGGGGTCGTGCGTCATGGCCGTGGCCTCGGCCACGAGCGACTCGTCGCTTCTCGCCTGGATGATGCGCCCCTGGTGGAAGTTGAGCGCGCAGAACAATGGAATCATAGAAGGAAGAGCACCTGTTAGCACGAATATAAAAATGCCTGCAA
>CAJMLD010000067.1 GCA_905214175.1 uncultured bacterium | reverse complement strand
AGAGCCTGCGCATTGTTGCCGACCACTCCCGCGCCGTCACCTTCATGATCGGCGACGGCATCCTGCCCTCCAATGAGGGCCGCGGCTACGTGCTTCGCCGCCTGCTCCGTCGCGCCGTCTACCACGGTCGCCTCATGGGCATCAAGGGCTCGTTCCTCACCACCTACGCCCACGAGGTCACGCGTCTTCTCGGCGACACCTATCCCGAGCTCGTGGAGCAGCAGGCGCTGATTGACGGCATCATCAACGCCGAGGAGGAGCGCTTTGGCGCGACCCTCGACAACGGCGAGGAGCAGCTCAAGGCCGAGCTTTCTCGCCTTGGCGAGGGCGAGCCCCTCTCGGGCGACGTCGCCTTCACCCTGCACGACACCTACGGCTTCCCCATCGACCTCACCCGTGAGATCGCGGGCGCGGCCGGCCACTCCGTTGACATGGACGCGTTCGACGCCGCCATGGAGGCCCAGCGCGAGCGTGCCCGCGCCACGGCCAACCGCGACGCCTGGGGCAAGGCCAACAACGTTTGGGTCGCCCTTTCCGACAGCCTTCCCGCGACCGAGTTCGACGGCTACGACCACGACGAGCTTTCCGGCTGCGAGGTCGTTGCCATCGTGCGCGACGGCGAGTCGGTCAACGAGGCCGCCACGGGCGACCAGGTGGAGCTCGTGCTCGACCGCACGCCGTTCTACGGCGAGATGGGCGGTCAGGTGGGCGATACCGGTATCGTGGGCCCCGCTCGCGTGACCAACACGCTGCACCACGAAGGTGGCCTCGTGGGCCACGTGGCCGAGGTAACCGACGGCGCCATCTCGGTGGGCGACCGCGTGACCTCCGTGGTCGACCACGGTCGCCGCGAGCTCATCCGCCGCAACCACACCGCGACGCACCTGCTCGACGCCGCCCTCAAGAAGGTCCTGGGTGACCACGTGAGCCAGGCCGGCTCGCTTGTGGCGCCCGACCGCCTGCGCTTCGACTTCACGCACTTCGAGGCCATGACCAAAGACGAGCTCGAGCGCGTCGAGGGCATGGTCAACGCCGAGATCTTCGCTGCCGAGCCCATCGTGACCGAGGTCATGGGCATCGACGAGGCCAAGGCCTCGGGCGCCGTGGCGCTCTTTGGCGAGAAGTACGGCGAGCGCGTGCGCGTGGTCTCGACGGGCAGCTCCGACAAGCCCTTCTCGCGCGAGCTCTGCGGCGGCACCCACGCGCGCAACACCGCGGACCTGGGGCTCTTTAAGATCGTCTCCGAGAGCTCCGTGGGATCCAACGCCCGCCGCATCGAGGCCGTGACCTCGATGGGCGCCATCGAGTATGTTGACGAGAGGCTCGCGCTCATGGACGAGGCGGCGGCTACCCTCAAGTGCCGTCCCGCCGACCTGCCCGAGCGCGTCTCCCAGATGCGCGACGAGCTGCGCGAGGCCAAGCACAGCATCGGCGTGGCCAAGGGTGCCGCCTCGGGCGACGTTGTGTCTGCCGCACTGCGCAACGCTGCCGACCTTGGTGCCTATCGTTGCGTCTTCGCCAAGCTCGATGGCATCTCTGGCAAGGACCTGCGCTCCGTTTGGGATTCCATCCGCGACGGAGCCAAGGGCGAGCCCGTCGCCTGCGTCGTGGCCTCCACCACGCCCGACGGCAAGGTGGCGCTCCTCGCCGCCGGCACCGAGACCGCGGTTGCCGCGGGCTTCTCGGCTGGCAACATCATCAAGCAGATCGCCGGCTTCGTGGGCGGCCGCGGCGGCGGCAGGCCCAACATGGCTCAGGCCGGCGGCTCCGACGCCTCCGGCATCGCCGCTGCCCTGGACGCAGCCAAGGCTGCCCTTGGGGCATAGGTGCGAGCCCTGGCGCTCGACATTGGCGAGACACGCGTCGGCGTGGCGGTGAGCGACTCCCAGGGTCGTATCGCCACGCCGGTGTGCGTGCTTCCGGCGGCCGAGGTCTCCTCGGTCGCGCGCAGCTTCCGCAGGGTGCTGGAGGACTGGGAACCCGAGGTTCTCGTCTGCGGGCGCCCGCTTACGATGGCGGGGGAGGAGGGGCCCCAGGCACAGCGCGTCCGCGCGGTGGCCGAGCGCATTGCCGCCGCAACGGGCCTGCCCCTCGAGTTTGAGGACGAGAGGCTCTCCTCCGCAGAGGCCAAGTGCATCCTGCGCGAGCAGGGGCTTTCCGAGAAGTCCATGCGCGGCAAGGTAGACATGGTCGCCGCGTCGCTCTTCTTGCAGGCCTGGCTTGATGCTCGACAGGCGCAACCTACCGTCTGAGAGGCAAACGACATGCCCACGAACAACCAAAGCAACCAAAGTCCGCATCGCCGCGCGGCGCACTTCCGCACCGATGCGACTCAGCAGGGGACGGGTGCCTCTCCGCGCACCCAGGCGCAGCCTACCCCCATGCGGGATCGCCCCTCGCAGGGCCGTCCCTCGGCTGGCACGGGCAAGACGCCACATGCGGGCGTCGCGCGTCACGCAGATGCCGCGGCTCGCATGAGCACTCCTGCGCCGGGGTCTACCGGTGCTATCGGTGGCACGACGAGCCACCTCTCGGCGCGGACCGCCGCAGCAACCAGGCGTGCCCGTGCGAACGGCTCACCGCGCCGCGGCTCTGGGGGCGGGCGTGGCAACGGCCCCAAGGGCGTCGCCATCCTTGTGGCCGTTCTCGCTGGCGTTGCGGCCTTTGTCGCCCTCTTCTTTGCGCTTGTGCTCCCCAGGCTTGGTCAGGGCTCTAATACCAACGAGCCGCAGGTCGCAGCCGGACAGGAGGTCGAGGTTACCATCCCCGACGGTTCGAGCACCGCGAACATCGCCTCGATTCTCCAACAGGCCGGCGTCATCTCGGACTCCTCTTCCTTTTTGCAGGAGGTCCAGAAGCAAAACGCCGACCAGAAGCTCAAGAGCGGCACGTACTCGCTACTCACGGGCTCGTCCGTCTCGAACGTGATTGATCAGCTCATGGCAGGTCCCAACTCTACCGCCTCGACCCTGCAGGTGCCCGAGGGCTATACCGTGGCGCAGGTTGCCGCACTCGTTGAGGAGAAGTTCGGCATCTCCTCGGGCGACTTCATCGCCCAGGCCAAGGCATCCAACTACGTGGCGGACTACCCCTTCCTCTCCGAGGCGGCAAACGACTCGCTGGAGGGCTTCCTCTTCCCGAAGACTTACGATTTCGCCGGGCAGACCGTCACGGCAGACTCGATCATCCGTGCGATGCTCGACCAGTACCAGGCCGAGGTTGCCACCCTCGACCTCGACACCGCCCGGCAGACGCTCGAGGCGCGCTACGGCAGGTCCTTCACCAACTACGACGTGCTCACCATGGCTTCCATCATCGAGAAGGAAGCCCTGACCGATGACGATCGCCCGCTTGTCTCGTCTGTCTTCTACAACCGCATTGCGGCGAGCATGCCACTCCAGAGCGACGCGACGCTTGCCTACACGCTTGGTCGTGAGGTCACTGCAGACGATCTGACGCAGGACGACCCCTACAACACCTATACCAACATGGGGCTCACGCCCACGCCCGTCTGCAACCCAGGCCTAGCCTCTCTCACGGCTGCCGCCAACCCCGACGACACCGGCTACTACTACTTCTACATCACGAGCTCCGTGCACGCCTTCTCTGAGACGTACGAGCAGCACCAGCAGGTCATTGCCCAGAACTCGGGAGCGTGAGCGACATGTCCCGAGGGATTCTCTCGCCCTTCCGGGCCACGCGCTATGTTGCCTCGGTCGACCTCATCGATGTGGACGAGCTTGTTGCGGCCGGCGTGCGCCTGGTCCTTCTCGACCGTGATAACACCTGCGTCCCCAGGGACACGCATGTGGCGCCTCCCGCCGTCAAGGCGTGGCTCGAGCGCCTGCGCTCCGCGGGCATAGCAACGTGCATGCTCTCGAACAACTTCCACTCGGGCGAGGTCGCTGCCTCCGCGTGCGAGCTCGGCTGTCCCGTGGTGGATCATGCCATGAAGCCTGCGCCCTTCTCGGCATGGGTGGCCATGGCCCGCATGGGCGTGGGACCCGAGCAGACGGTGATCGTGGGCGACCAGGTCTTCACGGACGTCCTTGCCGGCAACCTTGCGGGCGTGCGCACCATTCTGGTGCGGCCCCAGTCACGCCGCGACCTCTGGTATACGCAGCTCTTTCGGTTGGGGGAGGCCGTCGTGTTGCGTGGTGTCGAGTTCGAGGGCGAGGCCGGCGCTGCGTCTGGCAGTAGTGACGGGTGCTAGAATCGAGCGCGTCAGGTACGCACGGGAGCAAGGAAGAGCGAGTTTTGGGCGAGGGTTACGTCATCCACGAGGGCTGCGACCACATCTTCTTCGTGGGGTTTCTCGGCGCAGGCAAATCTACCCTCGCACGCAACCTGGGCAAGCTCTTCTGCCGGCCCTACGTGGACACGGACCAGATGGTCGAGCGTGCTCTGGGCATGAGCGTGTGCGACGTCTTTGCCTCGCGTGGCGAGGAGGGCTTTCGCGACGAGGAGACCCGGGTCCTTGAGGGACTGGCTTCTCGCAAGTCGCTGCTCGTGAGCTGTGGCGGGGGAGTGGTCGAGAGGCCCGAGAACTGCGTGCTCATGCATCGCATGGGCGTGGTGGTCTACCTCGATGGCGATCTCTCCGACTCGCTGCGCCAGATGCGGTGCCCGGAGCGGCGGCCCGATTTGGGTGACACCTCTCACGCGCAGGCGCTCTTCCGCCACCGTCGCCCGCTTTACCAGCAGGCGGCCGACATCACCATCGACATTCGAAACAGGACCTTCGAGCAGGTGGCCAGCGAGTCTGGCCAGCTGCTCTGGGAGAGGGGGCTTTTGTGAGCGAGAACACCCAGGACGAGCAGTCAAACGGCGCCGAGAAGGACGATGGCCCTGTGCGCATCCGCGCGAAGCGCCAGTGGGTCAACCTCCGTGGCAACTCCCTCGACGCCCGCGTTGGCGATGACCTCATTGGCACCATGGGCAATGACCTGCGCGCCTATGTTGGCAAGCCTCGTGCGGCCGTGCTGACGTCCGTTCCCGAGACGCCTGCAGACGTCGTTGAGGCCATCCGCCGCGACCTTACGGACGTGGGCTTCCGCGTGCACCAGCTCGACCTTCCGTCCGGTCCGGAGGCCTCCTCGACTGCGGCTCTCGAGTCCGTGTACGAGGGGCTTGCGGAGACAGGCGTGAATGGCGACGATGTCGCCGTTGCCGTGGGAGGTGTGCGTGCCCTTTCCACGGCGTCGTTCGCGTGCCACACATGGTGCGGCGGTCTGACGCTTGCGCAGGTCCCACTCGACCCGACCACCGCGCTTCTCGCCGGCGTGACCCCGCTTGCGCTCGACCTGCCTGGAGCGGAGCGGATGGTCACGCAGGACGGAAGCGCCCGGTACGTGTACTGTGACCTCGACGTTGTGGATGGCACACGCACTGACGAGGCCGCCCTTCTCGCCCGCGCTCTCTTTGTGACCAGCGCCATGGCAGACTCGGACAAGTCGTTTGGACGTCTCTTTGACCGTGCGAACGATATTGCCGCGCTCGACCGTGCTGCCATCTGTGACCAGATGGTCGACTGCTTGAAGAGCCGCGGCAAGATCATATCGTCCACCTCGGTCGCCGTGCGACAGTCCATCGACTACGGCACCACGTTCGTGCATGCGCTTCGACCCCTGGTGGGCGAAGACGTGCCCTCATCGACCCTGCTTGCCGAGGCCATGCGCTTCTCGGCACGCCTTTCGGTGGCACAGGGTGGGCTCTCGGTCGACGATATGCTCACGCAGGACGAGTTGCTTGACCGCCTTGAGCTGGGCTACGTTGAGTGCTCGGTGGACCCCACGGCCATGGCAGCCGCGCTCAAGGCCGAGCGCTTCCGTCGTTCGAACAAGTTCATGCTAGAGCTGCCGCGCTCGCTTGGCCGCGTGCGCCTTGCGGCCATCGAGGACGACCAGCTTGCCGAGCACGCTGCCGCGTGGTGCTCCGCGAGATAACCGGCTCCACACGCGCCGCCTGCCAACCAGCGGGCGGTGCTGTCAGTGAAAACTGTCCACATTACTAGGGAGAAGAGAGAAACATGGCAGATGCACACGCCTGCGCCGCACGCGTCGAGAGGTTCCGCGCCCTTATGGCCGAGAGGGGCTATGACGCGGTAATCCTTCGCAACAACCCCGACCTTCGCTGGCTCACCGGTGCTGAGCGCACCTTTGACGACGAGGTCGCCCACACCGCCTTCGTGACCGCCGACGGTCTCTGGCTCCACACCGACTCGCGTTACTTTGGCACCTTCCAGAACCGCCTTGGTGCGGACACCCCCTGGAAGCTCGACATGGACATCGTCGCCCCCGCGTGGTGGGCGGCGCAGCGCATCCGCGAGACCCGCTCGCGCGTCGTGGCCGTCGAGGACACCTGCGACCTGGCGTTCTTTGACGCGTTGGGCGAGGAGTGCGCCAAGGCCTCCGTGGCCGTCCTCATGCCGCGCCTCCATGGCGACATTGCCAACCTGCGCATCGTGAAGGATGCGGAGGAGGTCGAGCTCATGCGCCACGCGCAGTCGATCACCGATGCGGCGTTCGAGCACATCTGCGGCTACATCAAGCCTGGCCTCACCGAGCAGCAGGTGCGTGCCGAGCTGGAGGGTTGGATGCTCTCCAACGGTGCCGACTCGCTCTCCTTCGACTCGATCATCGCTTCCGGTCCCAACGGCGCCAACCCCCATGCGCAGCCCGGCGAGCGCGTGATTCAGCGTGGTGACATGATCGTGATGGACTATGGCGCCGGCTACCACGACTACCACTCGGACATGACGCGCACGGTCTGCGTGGGCGAGCCCAGCGATCTTCAGCGTAAGGTCTACGAGGCAACGCGTGCGGCAAACGAGGCCTGCGAGGCTGCCATTCACGGGGGCGTCATTGGCCGCGAGATCCACGAGCTGGCGCACAAGGTCATCTGCGAGGCGGGCTTCCCCGAGTACTGCTTCGTGCATGGTCTGGGACACGGCGTGGGCCTGGAGATTCACGAGCAGCCCATGTTCAACATGAGGAACGACAAGCCCATCCCCGCTGGCTCGGTGATTACCGTGGAGCCGGGCACGTACCTGCCCGGGCAGTTCGGCGTGCGCGTCGAGGACTTCGGCATCGTGACCGAGAACGGCTACGAGGTCTTCACCCAGTCTCCGCACGACCTAGTGTGTATTCCCTGCTAGTAGGGGATGTTTTTCTCGAGTACGCTGGGCCCCTCTGGTGTCGGATTGACGCCAGAGGGGCCCTTTCGTACGGGGTGCTGCGAAAACGCGCCCTCTGGTGCCAGGGAGACGCCACAGCGAGACCTACGTGCGGATTTGCTGCTGGAACTGCCCCTATGGCGCCAGAACGGCGCCACAGCGAGGGTTTCGTACGCACTTGCTGCGGAAACCAGCCTTCGGGCGCCAGAACGGCGCCACAGCGAGAGCTATGTACGCACTTGCTGCGGAAACGAGCCTTCAGGCGCCAAAATGGCGCCACAGCGAAGGTTTCCGCAGCAGTTGCTGCCAAAACCAGCCCCGTGGCGCCATCCATCATCTCGGCGAGAAAATCGGTGAACGGCGTTAGGAGAAACTCCCACCTTGACCTTGGCTTTCTCGCCATTTTCTCTGGAAGGCCTATAATAAGGGTAAAGGTGTGACTGATAACATTGAGGTAG
>CAJMLD010000066.1 GCA_905214175.1 uncultured bacterium | reverse complement strand
CGATGAGCCGCCGCGCCCGCTGGATGAGAAAGTCCAGCCCACCCGAGGTGGTCCACGAGTCGAGCAGCGCTATTCTCTCGCCATCGAAGCCCTCGGCAACAAGCTTCGAGCGCGCTTCCTTGGCGCTCCAGCGTAGGCGCCCCGGCCGCTACATCAGGCCAAGCGCCGTCGCGACGGGAACCAGAAGAATGGGGACAAATGCCGCAGGGATGAGGTTGGCCACCTTGATGTCGGTCACGCCAAGAAGGTTGGTGCCAACGGCGAGCAACAGCGTGGATCCCGTGACGGCGACCTCGGTGACCACAGCGTCGGTGAGAAACGACCCCACCAGGCTTGCCGCAACGGAAAGGATTCCCTCGTACACAACAAGGCTCACCCCGCAAAAAGGCACGCCAATGCCCATGGTCGCCGCCATGGGCAGGCAAACGGCAAGGTCGATGACGCCCTTCGAGATGAGGGTCGCGTGATCGAGCGAGATGCCGCTAGAGAGCGACCCCACGATGGCCATGGCCCCCGTGCAGGTGAAGATCGAAGCCGTCACAAACCCATCCGAGAAGTTCCCCAACCGCTTCGAGCCAGCAAACGCCTGGTTGAGGCGCCGCTGGGCCCAGTCGCCCAACGAGCGGATCCGCGCGTCGATGTCGATCCCCAGGCCAATCACAGAGCCAAGCGCCAGCGACAGCGTGACAATGGCAACGTTGCCGCCGCGCATCATGCCCTGGACGGCCACCAGAACCACGGCGAGCCCCTGTCCCTTGAGGAGAAAGTCCCCAAGGCGCTCGGAAACTCGCCCCTTGAAGAGAAGGCCGAGAGTACCTCCAACCGCTGCCTCAAGACCGTTAATGAGGGCTCCTGCTAGTACCACGTTCACTCCCTGCTTGCTTTGCCCTGCCGTTCAGCCGTGCACTCGTGCACGCACGCGACGTGCGAGAAAGGCTCGCCTACGACTCGTTCACGCGCTTGCCGGTCATGTGGTCCACGACAAGCTCGAGCATCTGCAGGCGCTTCTCGGTGCGGACAAGCTCGTCGGCAACAAAGTCCACGGGGTCGTACTTCTCGCCTAGGCGGCGGGCAATCTCGAGGGCCTCCGAGGTCGTCTCCATGAGCGCGATGTGCCCGAAGACGATGACGCTCCTCACGTCGGGACCCTGCTTGCCCTCGACCTGCACGCCCTGGTCGACAACCGTGAACGACACGCGATTGTCAGCCTTGATCGCGTCGAGCTTGTGACCTTCCTTGGCGCCGTGGAAGTAAATCCTCCCCTGCTCATACAGGTAATCCATGGGGACGCCATACGGGTAGCCGTCCTCGCCGTGAACCGCGAGGACCCCGCGACGCTCGGCAAGCAGGATCTGCTCGCACTCCTCCTGGGAAAGCTGCTGTTTGAAGCGCCTCATCTGCCTGAACATGGTTCACCTCTCTGCGAGCCGTACGATGCAAGCCGTGTGACATTGCCCCCGGGAAACGCCGACCCCCGAGAAGCGCGGTCAAGCTTGCACGTCCAACGCCCGGCCAACCGCATCGGACCCGTCTTTGTTACATAAAATTCTACGTTGACGCATCGGGCTGGCCTTGATTTCTCGCACAATCGAAGGAGCTCGTGCATCACTCTGGGTTTGGCTGGTACGTTACGCAGGACGTTTGGACGTGTGGTCGAAAGGCGCCGACATGGCTTTGATGCTCGTGATATCGCCCGCGAAACGGATGGACGTTGTCGAGGGCCCGCCTTACGCGGACACGCGTCCGGAGTTTCTCGCCGACGCGCAGCTACTTGCCAGGACGCTCCGCTCGCTTGGCTACGAGCAGGCACGCGACCTCTGGCGCTGCAGCGACGCGCTCGCGCGGCCCAACTGGAACCGGGTTGCCACCATGCCAGAGGATATGGCGAGAGACCCGCGGCTGCTCTCCCCCGCCGTCCTCACGTATGTGGGCATACAGTACCAGCACCTTGCCCCGCAGGTCATGACCGAGCGTGAGCTGGAGTGGCTCTCGTCTCACCTGCGCATTCTCTCTGGGATGTATGGGGTTCTCCGCCCGTTTGACGGCGTGGTGCCCTACCGGCTCGAGATGCAGGCAAGGCTTTCCGTGGCGGGACAGCGCGACCTCTACGAGTTCTGGGGGACGCGACTGCTCGAGGCGATGGTCGCTGACGGTGCGGACATCATTGTGAACGTAGCCTCGCAGGAGTACGCAAAGGCCGTGGTCCCCTGGGCGAGAAAAGCCGGCCTACCGGTTGTTACCTGCATCTTTGGGGAGGCTCGCGCATCTGACGGTCGCGTTGTCCAGCGCGCGACCGAGGCAAAGGCGGCACGCGGCGCCTTTGTGCGGTGGTGCGCCGAGAAGGACGTTGAGAAGGCCGAGCAGCTCGCGGGCTTCGCCGAGCGCGGGTACCGCTCGGACCGCAGCCGTTCCGACGCCGAGACACTCACGTTTGTGCGCTATAGCGAGAAGCGCTGACGCCACGGGGCCGCTTTTAGCAGCAACTCCGTACGAAACCTGCCCTCCGGCGCCAATATCGACGCCGAAGGGCAGGCCTTCTCAGCAACCATGTACGAGAAGCGCTACTCCTCCATGTAATCCTTAAGCCTGCCGGAGCGGCTGGGATGACGCAGCTTGGCCAGCGTCTTGCTCTCGATCTGGCGGATGCGCTCGCGCGTCACGCCAAACTCGCGGCCAACCTCCTCAAGCGTGCGGGGGTGCCCGTCCTCAAGGCCAAAGCGGAACTTGATGACCTTGCGCTCACGGTCGGCAAGCCCATCGAGCACCTGGTCGAGCTGCTCGCGCAGCATGGAGTCGCTCGCGGCCTCGGGCGGCGCCACCGCGGTGGAGTCCTCGATGAAGTCCCCGAGCTGGGAGTCCTCCTCCTCGCCAATAGGCGTCTCCAGCGAGACGGGCTCCTGGCTAATCTTCTGGATCTCGCGAACGCGGTCGGGCGACATGCCCATCTCGGCGCCAATCTCCTCCGGCGTGGGGTCGCGGCCCAGGTCCTGCAGGAGCTGGCGCTGCACGCGTATGAGCTTGTTGATGGTCTCGACCATGTGCACCGGGATGCGGATGGTACGGGCCTGGTCGGCGATGGCGCGGGTGATGGCCTGGCGAATCCACCACGTGGCGTACGTGGAGAACTTGAAGCCCTTGGTGTAGTCGAACTTCTCGACCGCGCGGATAAGGCCAAGGTTGCCCTCCTGGATGAGGTCGAGAAAGAGCATGCCACGGCCAACGTAGCGCTTGGCGATAGACACCACCAGGCGCAGGTTAGCGGAGATGAGCTGCTGCTTGGCATCCAGGCCCACCTGCTCGATGCGCATGAGGCGGCGCTGCTCGGCACGCGTGAGCTCGATCTCGCCGTTCTCCGCGGCCTCGAGCTTCTCGGAGGCCTCGGTGCCGGCCTCGATCTTCATGGCGAGGTGAACCTCCTCGTCGGCGGTGAGCAGGTCGACCTTGCCAATCTCCTTGAGGTACATGCGCACGGGGTCGCCGGTGAGCATGACGGTGGAGGTGTCCTGGCGACGCGCGCGGGCGCGGCTCGAGCGCTTGGGCTTCGAGACCTTGGCCTTGGGCACCGAACGCAGGGCCTCCTTAATCTCCTTGGCCTCGTTGGCGGCCTCGGACTCATCGTCGTCCTCGCCGTCGAGGGAGTCCTCGTCGTCGGAGAAGTCGTCGTCAGCGCCAAAGTCGTCATCGTCGTCGCCGGCATCCATGGAGCCAATGCCATAGGCGGGGTTGGCCGTCTCGCCTGACGTGGTAATCTCGACACCCTTGGCGCGCAGTGTGTCGTAGAGGTCGGAGAGCTCGTCCCCGTCCACGTCCACGTCACGGATGGCAACCTGGATGTCGTCCTCGGACACGCTTCCGCCCGACTTGGCAGACGCGCTCACCAGCCCATCGACAACGCGTCCCAGCTCGTCGGAGAGCTTGATGTCGTCCTTCGTCTTCTTTGCAGCAGCCAAGTTATTCCCTTCGACGCAGTAACCTTCAGAATGCTACCCGTTTTTACTGCTCGACAACAGCAGAAAGTTTCTTCGTCAGCTCATTAATACGCTTCTGGAGCGCAGTGGCCTGCTCGAAGAGCGCCTCGGCGTCCTCGCCGCCCGCGTCACCAGCCTGGCGCAGCCGCGCCTTGATCTCGCGCACGCGCCGCTTGCACGAGTAGAGCTCGACCGAATCGACGAGAAACGCGACCTTCTCGTGCGCATCCATGCCGGGGCTCGAGACCACGCGGCCGGACGAGAGAATCTGCGGCGCGTCTGGCTCGACGGCCGTCGCGGCGGCCACCACGTCTGCAGGCGCGGTGCCCTCCGGTGTGGCGAGCATGGCCCACGCCATCCCCTCGTGGCGGCCGTCCGCCCACATCACGTCAGCGAGGCGGTCAGCGTAGGGCCGCACCTCGTCGGGCATGGCAGCGAGCATCGAGAGGAGCTCGCGCTCCACGGCGACCTGCATGCGCTCGTCGCCCGAGAGCATGCGCGAGACCGAGAAGGAACCGCCGCCCGCAGCGGGAGCACCGCCTGCGGTCGCGGCGGCTACGGGGACGCCGCCGTCCTCGTAGGCGTCGGCCGGAACGTAGTCCTCGGGCACGTAGGCGTCCTCGGGTTCCGGTGCCGAGGGCGCCTGCCAGGGGCCAGCCGTCCTCGGCCTGGGGGCGGCCTCGCGGCGGCGCTCCCGCTCCTCGGGCTCGGCCGCCTTCACGGGCTTCTCGCGAATCACACGCTTTGTCTCGGCAACATCCATCCCCAGGGCATCTGCGAGCTGCGTGGCGTACTCGTCGAGCAGCACTGAGTTCTTAAGCGGCGCCAGGAGCTGGGCCATCTCGTCCAGGGCCTTGACGCGCCTGCCGGGCGCCGAGAGGTCGTAGCCGGCCAGGCGCTTGGTGAAGACGAAGTCCATCAGCGGCACGGCGGCATCGAGTTCGGCCTGCATGGCAGAGGCATCGTGGGACGAGAGGAACTCCATGGGGTCCTGGCCGTCCGGCAGCACCACGCAGACCATCGAGGCCGAGGTCTTGTCGATGAACTGCACCGCACGCTCGGCCGCACGCTGACCTGCCTCGTCGCCGTCAAACATGCAGATGATGCGAGAGACGCGCTGGCGCTCCATGAGCCGGATGTGGTCGATGCGGAAGGCCGTCCCCAGCGCCGCCACCGCGTTGGTGAAGCCGGCCTCGTGCATGGCGATGACGTCGGTGTAGCCCTCGCAGACAATGGCCGTCCCGGTTGCCGCCATGGTCTCCTTGGCGCGGTCGTAGGCAAAGAGGTGCTTGCCCTTGTTGAAGACCGTGGTGTCACGGGTGTTGAGGTACTTGGGCGCGTTGTTGGCCGGACGCAGGATGCGGCCGCCAAAGGCAATGGTCCTGCCCTGCTCGTCGTGGATGGGGAACATCGCCCGGTCGTAGAACCAGTCGGCAAGGCGCCCCGAGCGCTCCACGGCAAGGTTGGCGGCGATGAGCTCCTTGGGGCTAAAGCCCTTCCCGCGCAGGTACGCGACGAGCGCGCCGCGTCCAGGCGCGTAGCCAAGGTGCCAGCGACGGCACACGTCCGAGCCAAAGCCACGCCCGGCAAGGTAGGCGCGCGCGGCGGCGGGCCCCTCGCCGCGACCGCGCATGAGCATGGTGTGGTAGTAGTCGTCTGCCAGCGTGAGGGCCTCGATCAGGCGGTTCTTGCGCGGCCCACGGGCCGCCCCCCTGTCCTCGGTAAGCTCGATGCCCGCGCGATCTGCCAGGTAGCGGATGGAGTCAGGAAACGAGAGGTTCTCGCGCTTCATCACGTACTTGAAGACGTCGCCGCCCTCGCTGCACGCCCCAAAGCAGTGCCAGAGGCCCGTTGCCGGATCCACCTTGAACGAGGGGGTCTTCTCGTGGTGGAAGGGGCAGCATCCCCAGAACTCGCGGCCGCGCTGGCGCAGCTCGACCGTCTCGCCCACCAGCTGCACGATGTCGGTGGCCTGGCGAACCCGCTCCTTGTCCTCGTCGCTGATCACGCGACCACCCCCACGCACTCCTCCCCGACGTTCTCCCGTACCCATTGGATGTTCCCCAACACAGCAGATTCCAGCTCGGCGAGCGAGTCGAATCGACGAGAGGCGCGAAGGTGGCGAAGGAACACCACGCGGGCGTCTTCGCCGTAGATGTCTCCCGAGAAGCCCACGAGGTTTGCCTCGAGCATGGGGTGGGCGGCCACGTCAAAGGACGGCGGCGCGCCCACGTTGACCGCCGCCGGCCAGACGCGCCCGTCAATGATGGCGAGACAGGCATAGACACCGTTGGCGGGCAGGCAGTCACGGCCATCCAGCTCGACGTTTGCCGTGGGGAAGCCAAAGGAGGTGCCCTCGCCGCGGCCGTGGACAATCCGCCCGCCCAGGAAGTGGTGACGAAGCAGGAGCTCGGCGGCCTTTTCGACCTTGCCCTCGCCAAGAAGCCCGCGCACACGCGTGGCCGAGACAGGACTGCCCTCCGCCGTCACGAGGGCGTGCCCGCAGACGTCGAAGTGCCGCTGCTCGCCCAAGCGCGACATAGCTGCGACCGTCCCCGCCCCACCGGCGCCAAAGCGGAAGTCCTCGCCCACGTGGATGGCGGCGGGCGAGAGGATGCCGCCCAGGACCTCGGTCACGTAGCGGTCATACGGAAGCGCCGCAAGCTCCGGCGTGAAGTGGTGCACCACGATGACGTCCGCATCGGCCAGCGCGAGGGCGCGAACGCGCTCTGCGTCAGAGAGCAGGCGCTCGGGCGGACGCGTGGAGAGGACCTCCGAGGGGTCGGGGTCGAAGGTCACAATCGCCAGGGGGAGGTTGCGCGACCGCGCATCTGCGGCAGCCGCGGCAATGAGCGCACGATGTCCGGCATGGAGGCCGTCAAAGGCACCAATCACGCAAACAAAGCGCTGGTCAGGCCCAAGCTTCACACCGGGGGCAAGGTAGGCCGTGGCATTGGGCAGGCGCGCGGCCAACCCAAGCGACACGCCCGAGAAGGTCGAAGCCGCCGCCAACCGAAGCGCTTCCGCAGGCGAAAGCGGCCAGGCGGGCTCGCGCCAGGCCGGAGCGCTCGAGAAGGGCTCCCCCGTCATGCGCGCACCCCCGTGATGCCTGCAGGAAAGTTGACCTCACAGGCAAGGCCACGCCTGCCACAGCTCCACACGCCAACAAGACGCTGGTCAAAGACCATGGCAACGCGCTCGCCAGGCAGCGGGGCACGCTCGGTGCCACCCGCCTCGCATACCGTTCCCGCAGCCACAAGCTTGCCGCAGGCGGCATCCGCCGCCTCGCGCGCGCTTAGGTGCCGCACCGGAGCGCCGAGGGCACAAACGGGGTCGAGCGCATGGGCAAGGACTTCAGAGGGGTCATGAGCCGCGTCGACAACGTCGAGGGCGAGGCAGTCGTCGAGCCCCACGGAACCAGACCGCGTGCGCCGCAGCCCCACGAGGTGCGCGGCAGACCCAGCGGCCCGCCCGATGTCGCGCGCAAGGCTTCGCACATAGGTGCCCTTGGAGACATCGAAGTCCACAATCCAGCTGAGCTGCCCTTCCACCGAGGTTATCTCGACGAGCTTGGCCGAGAAGACCGTGATGCGGCGAGCCACCAGCTGGGGTGCCTTGCCCTCGCGCGCAAGCGCGTAGGAGCGCTGCCCGCCCACCGAGATGGCGGAGTACG
>CAJMLD010000065.1 GCA_905214175.1 uncultured bacterium | reverse complement strand
GCTACTGAGAAAATCAGTGAACTTATCGAGAAGTTCCTCGTTGTAGGTACCATCTGCAGCGCGCATGCCAGACACGTTAATCAAGGTCTCTATGACGCGGTCTTTCTTATCGAGCTTTTCATTGAGATAGTCCTTTAACGGATCGGTTCCTTCTCGAGCATGCGCACTTAGGTCGTTGTACGTGTTCCGGTCTTTTTCATCCGGCCCTTTGGCCTCGTCGCGATACTTGAGGAGAAGTGTGGCAAATAGGAACAGCCTGTCATCTCCGTCCAAAACATACTGTGGATAAATGAGCTGGTAGAGGTCCCAAACATTCAGGACTCGCTTGATGGTGCGGGGGTTGTTGGATCCAAGGATCGTGGCAAACAGATTTGCATAGCGCTTCGAATAGCTGTCGGATTCGGACTTTGGGAGCTTCTGGCTGAGAAGTGTCTTGACGTAATGGGGCACGTTGTACTGCTCCGTAGGGAGGTTGAACGGTAGCTGGATGATTTTGTCGAAGAACTGGCGCTTCTTGAACGGCGAGATGCTGTTGCCGTATTTGCTCTCGATACCCTGGTAGACCACATCGCGGTCGACAGCTAGGACAAAGACGCAGTGCTCGCAGTCCAGGAAGTTCTTCATTGCCTCAAGAAGTTCGAATGCGGTTTCTGGTCGCAGGCGGTCAAGGTCGTCGATGAAGAGAATCACTCGGCTAATGTGTTGCTTTTTGGGCCTTCCCTTCTCATCGGTGGGCTTCACGCAGTCATTAATGAGTTTGGAGATGTTGTTTTTCAACGTTTCAGCAGGCAGCGTCTCAGAGCCGTCTTCGGTGGGAGGTGCAAGGAGTTTGGTGAGGAATTCGGCTAGAGTATCTGATCCAAGAGCTACCTCGGCGGAAATGCCTGCCGCTCTGCTCAGCGCGGTACGGAGCGAGTCTATTGCATGCCGTGCCCGCTCGGACCCTTCGTCTCCTACTGCCTTGCTAATGCAATGAAGCATATTTGCCAGCAGGTATACGGGCAACGAATCATCTGCCTTGAGCGTGGAGTATTGCCAAGTGTTAAAGGTCGAGTAGGCTATCTGATTGTCAGGGTTGCTTTTGTTGTATTTGCTAAGCTCTTCCTGGATGAGCTGCAGTGCGGTCGACTTTCCGGAGCCCCAGCCGCCCTGAATGGCTATCGTCATGGGTGTATCGCACGTCTCGATGAAGGTTGCGATGCCCGAGCAGAAGCTGCTTGCATTCAGCGAGTCATTTTTCGTTGCCTGGTCGGTGAATCCGTGCCTTTTGATCTCCATGTTTTTCGACAAGCTCCATCAGTCCCTTCCAGTGACTGAGATACAACTCAGCTGCTGGCCTACTCCAGCACCGCTGCGGCCTTTTCGAGCCATGACGTGATCTCGATGTGCTGGGGGCAGGCGCCCTCGCACTGAAGGCACCGCACGCAGTTGCTCGCCTTGCCGCGCTTGGCCACGGCCGACTCGTAGTTGCGCTTGGCGCCGGCAAGATCGCCATATACGAGGTAGCGGTTGTACGCCGAGAAGATCGAGGGAATGTCGATCTTCTGCGGGCATCCGCCGGTGCAGTAGTGGCACCCCGTGCAAGGCACCTGCTCGACGGCGGCAAGCGCCCTGCTTGCCCGCGCCACCGCGTCCCGCTCGGTGGCGCTCAGGGGCGTGAACTCGCGCATGTAGGAGAGGTTGTCCTCCATCTGCGCGACGTTCGACATGCCCGAGAGGACGACCATCACGTTCTCCAGGCTGGCCACAAAGCGCACCGCCCAACTGGCAATCGAGGCGCTCGGGTTGGCCGCGCGCAGGATGTCTTGAACCTGCTGTGGCGGATTGGCGAGAAGCCCGCCCTTGACCGGCTCCATTACGATAACGGGCTTGCCGTGGGCAACCGCAACCTCGTAGTTCTCGCGTGAGCAGACGCTGGGACTCTCCCAATCGCCATAGTTGAGCTGCAGCTGCACGAACTCCGCCTCGGGGTGGCGCGTGAGGATCTCGTCCAGGACGTCGGGGCGGTCGTGGAACGAGAAGCCCATGTGACGCACCAGGCCCTGCTCCTTGGCCTTGGCGACAAAGTCCCAGATGCCGTAGTCCTCGTAGTAGTCTACGTTGCGCGAGGAGAGCGCATGGAGCAGGTAGAAGTCAAAGTAGCCTGCCCCGGTGCGCTCGAGCGAAGTCGCCAGCTCGCGCTTGGCCTCCTCGGCGCTCTTTGCCGCCCACGGACTGGCGTTGATCTTGTCGGCGAGAAGGAAGCTCTCGCGCGGGTGGCGGCTTACCAGGAAGCGCTTGGCCGCCTCCTCGCTACCCTCGTAGACATAGGCGGTGTCGAAGTAGCGCATGCCTGCGTCGAGAAAGGCGTCGGTCATGGCCTCGCATTGCTCGACGTCGATGGTCGTGCCGTCTGCCAGGCGCGGCAGGCGCATGAGGCCAAACCCCAGCTTGGGCATGGTGGTTCCAAAGAACTCGTTCACGGCCGCTCCTCTCCTTGCGGTCAAACCGTCTACATCCAGTATGTGCCAAGCTTGGGCGATGTCGCGCGGCTTCTCGGCTGTCGTTGCTATGAGGCAAGGTGTAGAGCTGCCGCGATGAGAAATGGCGAGTCCTCTTTACCTCATTTTGTTGCGTATCCAACAGAACCTTCTTCTCTTTTCTGATATTGTCTCGTCGTTATGCGACTGCGATATGATGGGCGAGAAATCCCGGTGTCACGGCGTTGTGCGGGAGGGGCCATGCTCCAGAGAAGAGAATTCCTGCGCCTCTCGGCGTTGCTTGGCCTTGGCTTCTTGCCGGGCTGTGCCCTGCGGCAGGATGCGGACGCCTCGTCGGAGCCGACAAGCGCGTCGGATGCGTCCTCTTCGGCAGACGGCGCCGCAGTGCGCGTTGTGGCTGGGTCACGCTCGCTCGCCCAGATGGCAATCCTTGCCGGCATGCCGCCCGTGGGAGTGACCGAGGACGCCACGGACCTTGACGGCCTTCCCCAAGACGTGGCGACTGTGGGCACTGCCGCACACCCCAGCCTCGAGAAGATCGTCGCGCTTGCACCCGCGCTTGTGCTCATCACCGCCGAGGTCCCCGCCCAGAAGGAGCTCGAGCCCGGCCTCGACGGCGCCGGCATTGCCTGGCGCGACGTCGACGTGAACAGCTTTGGCGACTATGCATCTCACATGCAGGCGCTCACCGAGATGAGCGGCCGAGACGACCTCTTCCAGGCCAACGTCGCCGACGTCTCCGATGCCATAGCCAGGGTCGAGGAGAGCGCCGCAGACCTTCCTCAGGTGAGCTATCTGGCGCTTCTCGTCTCATCGACCAAGGCGAAGGTCGCGAAGGGCGACTACTTTGCCTGCGAGATCTTTGACAATCTGCAGATGGCAAACGTCGCCGAGGACGACAGCTCGCTCGACGATCTCTCGGTCGAGGCCATCGTCACCGCCGATCCCAACTACATCTTTGTCATCCCCCGCGGCAACGAGGACGAAGCCAAGGCAGTCTTCGAGCAGGATTTCCAGGCCCAGCCCGCGTGGTGGTCCCTCTCTGCGGTTACGGCGGGCAGGGTCAACGTCTTGCCCAAGGACCTCTTCGAGTACAAGCCCAACGAGCGCTGGGCAGAGGCCTACTCCTACATCCTTGACCTCCGCGAGCAAGAGGGGTAGCCATGGCCCAAGGGCGAGAGAGGACAAGCGAGAAGGGCCGTCGGGCGTGTGTCCTGGGCGTCGTGGCGCTCGCGCTCGTCTCGCTGGCCTCGCTCCTTTGGGGTACCGCGGCGTTGGGGACGAGAGAGGCGCTCAAGACGCTTGCCCTTCTCGCCTCCGGAGGGACCGCGGACGCCACGGCCACGCTCGTTCTTCTGGGCGTGCGCCTTCCCCGCGTGGTTGCGGGCATGTGCTGCGGCGCGGCGCTCGCCTGCGCCGGCCTGCTCCTGCAGGCCTCGCTCGACAATGACTTGGCGTCACCGGGCGTGATGGGCGTGAACTCCGGGGCTGGCCTGCTCTGGCTTGCTGCGGCGCTCTGGCTGCCGGGGCACCCTGTGCTGAGACAGGCCATGGCCTTTGCCGGCGCGCTTCTCGCCACGCTCCTGGTGTACCTGGTCTCGCGCCGCGCAGGTACCAGCCGGGGGACCGTGGTCCTTGCGGGCGTCGCCGTCTCAAGCCTTATGGGTGCCGCCATCGACGCCATTGTTGTAGTGTGGCCGCAGTCAGTTTCGGATCGCGTGTCGTTCACGCTGGGCGGCCTTTCGGGTGTCACCTACCAGCGCCTGGCCTTGTGCGTGCCCGCAATGCTGGTGGCGCTTGCGGCGGGGGCCTACCTCGGTCGCGGCATAGACCTCCTTGCGCTGGGGGACGAGACCGCGCACGGCCTTGGCCTCGACGTGCGCGCCTGCAGGCTCGGCGCCATCGTTTGTGCCGCGCTTCTTGCCGCCTCGGCGGTCTCGGTCTGCGGTCTGCTCAGCTTTGTGGGGCTCATAGTCCCCAATCTGGTGCGCATGTGGGCGCGTCCCACGGCCCGCCGGGGGCTCGTCCTCTGCGCCGTATGGGGTGCGACACTCCTGGTTGCATGTGACCTCGTGGCACGGACCATCGCGTTTCCATATGAGCTGCCGGTTGGCCTGGTGCTCGCGCTTCTCGGCGCGCCGTTCTTCATCGCGCTGCTCACGCGTCGAGGCCGCGGGCACGGGTCGCATTCCGTGGCGGCTGGTCGCGGAGGCGATGCCGCGTGATTGGCGTGAGAGGCCTCTCGTTTGCGCGCGACGGCGGCTTTGCCTTGGCCGTGGAATCGCTCGAGCTCAATGACGGTCAGGTGAGTGTCCTCGTGGGGAGAAACGGGTGTGGCAAGTCAACGCTGCTTCGCTGCCTTGCCGGCGTGCTGCCTCACGAGGGCAGCATCCTTCTCGATGGCGTGGAGCTGGGGGGTCTTGGCCACCGGGAGCGCGCCCGACGTCTGGCCTACCTCCCGCAGGAGCTGGGTTGCCCGCACATGGACGTCTACACGCTGGCCTGTCACGGTCGCTTTGCCACGCTTGGCGCCGTGAGGACCCTTGGCGAGAAGGACCGCCGCCTGGTGCGCGAGGCCATGGAGCTCACGGGGGTGTGGGAGCTTCGGGACCGGCCCCTCGCGGACGTCTCTGGTGGAGAGCTGCAGCGCGCCTACCTGGCCATGGTTGTCGCTCAGGACGCGGGGACGCTCCTTCTCGACGAGCCGTCGGCGCACCTGGACGCCCAAAGGGGCTGGGAGCTTGCGAAGCTGCTGCGGCGCCTTGCGGACGAGGGCCTGGCGGTCGTGGTCGCCACGCACGACGTGGAGTCGGCCTTCTCGTTTGCCGATGAGGTCTGCCTCATGGCTGACGGTCGGGTTATCGCCCAAGGACCGCCCGGTGCGGTGGCCAAAAGCGGGGCGGTGCCCTTGGCACTGGGGGTGGGCGTTGCCGAGCAGGACGACCCCACGCTTCTGTGGAGGTATGCGCTCACACGCGCGTGAACTTGCGCGCAAGACAGGAAAGGAAGTGCGCCCGGCGGGCGCGAAGGAGAGGGGAGACCATGGGATACGTGCTTGATGGGGAGGGGTTCGACGGGCTGGTTCGCGAGCTTGCCCGCGACTTCCTCGTCTTTGCGCCGGTTCGGAAGGTGGGTGCCGGTCGCTTCACCGACGTGGACCAGGTGATCTACGACTTTGTGGACAACGCGTCGCAGATCGAGCTTGACGCCAAGAGCGACTACTCCTTCAAGGAGCTGCTCACGCCGCTCTCGCAGACGCTCTTCTATTACACGGAGGATCAGGTGCGCGAGGCTGGTGGCATTGGTGCCGCCAGCGGACCCGCCCACGGGGGAGATGCGCGCGATGTCCTCGTGCTCCTGCGAGCCTGCGATCTCCATGGCGTGAAGCGCCTCGATGCCATGTACCTGCACAACGGCCCCGAGGACAGCTTCTATCGTCGAATCCGCGACCGCGTGCACTTTGTGCTTCTCGGCTGTCCCCAGACCTTCGAGCACTGCTTCTGCGTGGACATGGGGACTAACGTCGCGCCAGACGCCTGGGAGTTCTCACTCGAGCGCTCGGGCGATGGCTTTGCCTGTGCCGTCGCGAATGAGTCCCTGCGACCGCTCTTCGAGCGCTATGCCGCTTCCAGCCGTGAGGTTGTGCCCGCGCACGTCACCCAGAACGAGGTGCACGTACGCGTCCCTAAGACCGTGCCGCTCGAGCTGCGCACGAGCCCCGTGTGGGACGAGTACGACCACCGCTGCATCGGCTGCGGGCGCTGCACGCTGGTGTGCCCCACCTGCACCTGCTTTACCATGCAGGACGTGGCCTACACCGAGAACGGCAGGGTTGGCGAGAGGCGTCGCGTGCAGGCCAGCTGCATGATCGACGGCTACTCGACGGTGGCAGGTGGCGCGAGCTACCGCAAGCGGCACGGCGAGCGCATGCGCTTCAAGGTGCTGCACAAGGTGTACGACTTCCGCCAGCGCTTTGGCTATGACATGTGTGTGGGCTGCGGTCGCTGCGATGACGTCTGTCCCGAATACATCAGCTTCGCCGCGTGCGTCAACAAACTTGCCGACGCTGCCGACGAGTGGGACGCCCGGCACGAGGGGAGCGTGAGCGTCGATGCCTAGCAACAACCCGTACCTGCCCTTCTCGTCCAAGGTGCTCAAGGTCATCAGGCACACCGAGAAGGAATACACCTTCCGCATGGCCTTTGGGGGAGAGGTGCGCCCCGGCCAGTTCTTCGAGGTCTCCGTCCCCAAGTACGGCGAGGCCCCCATCAGCGTGAGCGGCATCGTGCCCGGCGAGTCGGTTGACCTCACGATCCGTCGCGTGGGCGTAGTGACCAACGAGGTGTTCGAAGCCTACGAGGGACAGTCGCTCCTCCTGCGCGGCCCCTACGGCAACGGCTTCGAGGTCGAGCGCTACGTGGACGGCGAGTGCGTCGTGGTGGCAGGCGGCACGGGCGTGAGCCCGGTGCGCGGCGTCGTCGAGGCGCTGGCAGCAAGCACCACGCCAGGGGACAAGCACGTGATCGTGGGCTTCCGCAGCCCTGCCGACATGCTCTTCCGCGACGACCTCGCACGGTGGGAGAACCTCGTCGACCTCATCCTCACGGTGGACGGCGCGCCCGATGGCTACCAGGGCAACGTGGGTCTGGTGACCAAGTACATTCCCGACCTGCCGCTGCGCGACCCCTCCACGGCGCAGGCCATCGTGGTGGGCCCGCCGCCCATGATGCGCTTCTCTGTGAAGGGCCTTCTTGAGCTGGGACTTGCCGAGGAGAACATCTGGGTGAGCCAGGAGCGAAAGATGTGCTGTGGTCTGGGCAAGTGCGGCCACTGCCGCATAGGCGAGAAGTACGTGTGCCTGGACGGGCCCGTCTTCAACTACACCCAGAGCAAGCAGTTGCTGGACTAGGAGGCCGCCATGATTCAGGACATCGATGTCAAGGCCATGAAGAAGAACGCGTTCCGCGTGAGCAAGGAGCGCGGGATGACCGCTAGCCGCGTGCGCGTTCCCGGCGGCCTCGTGAGTGCCAAGAGCATGGCGCGCATCGTCGAGATCGCCGAGGAGTACGGCAGGGGAGAGATCTTCCTCACCAACCGGCAGGGGGTGGAGATTCCGGGCATCCACATGGAGGACATGCCCAAGGTAAACGAGAAGCTCCAGGCCATCATCGAGGACACCAAGATCAACCAGGAGGACACCTCCCAGGGCTACATGGCAAGCGGCACGCGCAACGTGGTGGCCTGCCCGGGCAAGCGCCTGTGCCCGTTGGGCTGCTATGACAC
>CAJMLD010000064.1 GCA_905214175.1 uncultured bacterium | reverse complement strand
CGAGTGTTGAGGGTTCGAGTCCTTCCTGGCGTGCCAGAATTTCCCACCGGCTTTCCCTTCGGGGTTAGCCGGTTTCCATGTAACGGCCAGTCTTTTAGGAGTCGCGAGGATGCCGAACAAGGACAGGAACAAGAGGAGCGTCCGCAAGGCGCGTGCCCAGAAGCGCGCCGAGCGCGAGGCCGCTCAGGCCGCGTCTGCTGCTTCCTCTAAGCCCCAGAAGGCCGAGGGTGCTTCCAAGCAGGCAGCAGTTGCCGCTGCAAAGGCGCCCGAGAAGCAGAACAAGCCCGCCAAGGCGAGCAACAAGAAGCCGGGTCTCGCCAAGCGCATCAGCAACTACTTTGCTGCCGTGCGCACCGAGATGAAGCGTGTCGTGTGGCCCTCGAAGGACGAGCTCCGCAACTACTCGGTTGCCGTCATCATCTCTCTTGTGGTCTTCGGCATTGCGCTCTGGCTCGTTGACACCGGCATTGTGGCTGTGCTCGTTGGCTACACGAGTTTGGGGGCATAGGCCATGGCTAAGCGCTGGTATGTTATCCACACGTACTCCGGGTACGAGAACAAGGTCAAGACGGATCTTGAGCACCGCATCGAGACCTATGGCATTGGCGACAAGGTCGTGGACATCCAGATTCCAACCGAGGAAGTCACCGAGGTCAAGGATGGCGGCAAGCGCGAGACCAAGGAGGCCAAGGTCTTCCCGGGCTACGTTCTTGTCCGTATGGAGGTCGACGACAACACCTGGGCCGTCGTGCGCAACACGCCCGGCGTCACGGGATTTGTTGGCCTTGATGGCAAGCCTACGCCGCTCCGTCGTGACGAGTTCGACAAGATCATGCGCCGTGGTGGCGTCCGCACCAGCGCGGCTGCGCCTACGCCCAAGCGCACCTCGACAAACATCGAGCCTGGCATGTCCGTGCGCGTTCTCTCGGGCCCGCTCGCAGACTTCGATGGCCAAGTCTCCGAGGTCAACGCCGAGGCTGGCAAGGTCAAGGTCATGCTCATGATCTTTGGTCGCGAGACCCCCGTCGAGCTCACGCTCGATCAGATTTCTGTCATCAGCTAGGAACTTCTGGCAGGTCCCGTATCGGTGAGGATGGCTTCTCGGGCGCCTGCGTGAAGATAGATACAAAGCACGCTCTCCAGGAGGAACATCATGCCCAAGAAGAAGGTTACTCACTTCATTAAGCTTCAGATTCCGGCCGGCGCCGCCAACCCCGCGCCTCCCGTTGGTCCTGCACTTGGTGCTGCCCAGGTCAACATCATGCAGTTCTGCCAGGCCTTCAACGCTGCCACCAAGGATCAGGCCGGTGACATCATCCCCGTCGAGATTACCGTCTACGAGGATCGCTCCTTCGACTTCGTGACCAAGACCCCGCCTGCGGCCCACCTCATCAAGAAGGAGCTCGGCCTCAAGAGCGGCTCTGGCGTTCCCCAGCGCGACAAGGTCGGCCAGCTCACGCAGGAGCAGCTCACCAAGATCGCCCAGATCAAGATGCCGGACCTCAACGCCAACGACATTGAGGCTGCCAAGAAGATCGTTGCCGGCACCGCTCGCTCCATGGGCGTCACCATCGCCGAGGACTAGTACTAATTACGGCACTACGCGCCCCTACCCGGGGCGCCTCTCTGTATAAGGCGAGAATAGCTCGCCAACTATGTGGGAGGGCGCAAGCCCGTTGACCACAGGAGGTACCACATGCCTAAGCACGGAAAGAACTACAACGCTGCTGCCGCCAAGCTCGAGACTGGCAAGGTCTACTCGCCCAAGGAGGCCATGACCCTCGCCAAGGAGCTCTCCTCCGCCAAGTTTGACGAGACCGTCGAGGTTGCCATTCGCCTGGGTGTTGACACCCGCAAGGCCGACCAGAACATCCGTGGTTCCATCTCGCTGCCCAACGGCACCGGCAAGACCGTTCGCGTTGCCGTCTTCGCCGAGGGCGCCAAGGCTGCCGAGGCCCAGGCCGCCGGCGCCGATATCGTTGGCTCTGACGACCTCATCGAGGAGGTTCAGAAGGGCAACATCAACTTTGACGCCGTCATCGCCACGCCCAACCTGATGGGCAAGGTCGGTCGTCTCGGCCGCATCCTTGGTCCCCGTGGTCTCATGCCTAACCCCAAGCTGGGCACCGTGACCATGGACGTCGAGAAGATGGTCAAGGAGCTCAAGGCCGGCCGCGTCGAGTATCGTGCCGACCGTTACGGCATCTGCCACGTCCCCATGGGCAAGGCTTCCTTCGACGTCAAGGCTCTCGTCGAGAACTATGGCGCGCTTCTCACCGAGCTGCTGCGCGTCAAGCCTTCGAGCGCCAAGGGCAAGTATGTCAAGTCCATCGTGGTCTCCACCACCATGGGCCCTGGCATCAAGGTCGACACCACCAAGACCCGCGACTTCATGGAGGACTAACTCCAACCGCATCCTGGTATGCAGGCCCCGCTCGCATGAGCGGGGCTTTTTTGTGTCGATCCCGTGTGCCGCTTGGTTGTCTTGAGGTGCTAGCGCTAGCCGTGCGAGAATCACCGCTGCAGGTTTGAGACCTGCATTGCACACGTTGCACGTCCCGCTGCCAAAGACAGCCGGTGCCTACGGGCTCAAAGGGGAAACCCGCCTGCCGAGGTGGTCTCAGCTATGAACCTATGAGGCCCCGTTTGGCTGCGCCAAGCGGGGCCCTCTCATGCGAGGGGCCCGCCGCGTCGGCGGATCGTGCCCGGAAACGCATGAGAAGGAGGTGTTCACATGCCAGCACAGTCCAACATCGACATGCTCGAGAAGGTCAAGGGTTCCATCGAGGCTTCCAAGGGCGTCTTTGTCGTCGACTACCGCGGCCTCACCGTGAAGGAGGCCCAGGAGCTCCGTCGCGCCCTGCGCGAGGCCAACGCACACATGAAGGTCTACAAGAACAACATAGTGCGCATTGCCCTCAACGAGGCCGAGATGCCCAACATCGACGACATGCTCAAGGGCACCTGCGCCTACGTCTTCTACGAGAACGACCCTGTCGAGGCCGCTAAGGTCCTGAAGCAGGAGGCCGACAAGCTCAAGAAGATGCAGATCCTGGGTGGCATCGCCGACGGCAAGGCTATCACGGCCGAGGAGGCTCTCGCGTACGCCGAGCTCCCGTCCCGCGACGAGCTGCTCGCCAAGCTCGTGTACGTCATTGGCAGCCCGCTCTCCGGCATTGCGCAGGTGTGCGCTGGTCCCGCCAGGGGCCTCGTCACCGCGCTCCAGGCGGTCGCCGACAAGCAGGCCGCGTAGCGTCCTGCCGCACTACCCGCACTACCAGACAAACCTGAGGGCACACAAGGTGCCCCAATTCAAAGGAGAATTAGCATGGCTGCTACCAAGGAAGAGATCATCGAGGCCCTCAAGGAGATGCCCGCCCTCGAGCTTTCTGAGCTCGTCCACGAGCTGGAGGACGTCTTCGGCGTGTCCGCCGCTGCCCCCGTCGCCGTTGCCGCTGCTCCCGCTGCTGGCGCTGCTGCTGCCGAGGAGGAGGAGAAGACCAACTTCGACGTTGAGCTCACTTCCTTCGGCTCCAACAAGATCGCCGTCATCAAGGTTGTCCGCGCTCTCACCAGCCTCGGCCTGAAGGAGGCCAAGGACAAGGTGGAGGCTGCCCCCACCGTCCTGCTCGAGGGTGCCAAGAAGGAGGACGCCGAGGACGCCAAGAAGCAGCTCGAGGAGGCCGGCGCCACCGTCACCCTGAAGTAACTTCGGGTTTCTCGGACGCTCTGCTTGAGTTTCAAGGGGGTCGGGCCATATGGCTCGACCCCCTTTTTGTGTGCGTGGGCGTACGTGTCAGCAAGTCCGTTGCTGCCGGCCCGATTGGGTTTTCGTGCATGTGCCCTGTTGTTGCTCGCCAGTCCTGCCGGCCCGGTAACAAGCAGCCGTGTTTTTGGTAGAGAGTTGGCCCCATACGCGCAGACCTGCAGGTCCCCACGGGTTGCGTACACAAAACCTTCACACATATCACGTGGATTTTGCGGGAAAAGCGTGAAAACTCGGAGAATCTAATAGAAAATGCTGAGCAAGTCAAGACTTTTCATTGACGGAAGACGTGTGCTTGGCTAGATTACTAGTTTGCGACAATTGCCGCCTTCCACCCTTTTGAAGGAGGAAAAGCCTGGTGTCTACCGCAAAGACTTCTCTTACTAAACCGCAAGTCACCCGAACGCGCAAGAGCTTTAGCAAAATCCCCCCTGCGATGGAGCTGCCCAACCTCATCTCCGTCCAGAAGGATTCGTTCAAGCACTTCATGACCGACGGCATCGCCGAGTCCTTCGCTGAGTTCTCGCCCATCGAGAACTCTGCTGGGACCATGCAGGTGACCTTCGGCGAGCACCAGTTCGGTGACCCGTCCCACAGCCTGGCCGAGTGCCGCGCCAAGGACCTGTCCTACCAGGCGCCCCTCTTCGTGGATGTGCGCTTCATCAACAAGGAGACCGGTGAGATCAAGGAGCAGCTCGTCTTCATGGGCGATTTCCCGCTCATGACCGACCGCGGCACCTTCATCATCAATGGCTCCGAGCGCGTCGTCGTCTCTCAGCTGGTCCGCTCACCCGGCGTCTACTTCGCCGCTGAGATGGACTCTGGCGTTCTCATCCACCGCGTGCAGTTCATCCCCGCGCGTGGCGCATGGCTCGAGTTCGAGGTCGACAAGCGCGGCCACCTTGTGGTCTCCATCGACCGCAAGCGTCGCCAGAGCGCAACATCGTTCCTGCGCGCCCTGGGCATCGCCGAGACCGACGACGAGCTTCTCTCGCTCCTTGGCGACTCCGATGTGGTCCGTTCCACCATCGAGCGCGACGTCGCGACCACCCGCGAGGATGCCCTTCTCGAGATCTACCGTCGCCAGCGCCCCGGCGAGCCTCCCACTGTGGACTCCGCCCGTTCGCTGCTCGATGGTCTCTACTTCAACCAGCAGCGCTACGACCTGGCGCGCGTTGGTCGTTACAAGGTCAACAAGAAGCTCGACCTCGACGTTGACTCCAACGAGCGCGTGATTACGAGCGAAGACATCGTGGCGGCACTTCGCTACCTCCTGGCCCTTCACGCCGGCGACGAGACCAAGCACACCGACGACATCGACCACTTTGGCAACCGTCGCGTCCGCACCGTGGGCGAGCTCGTCCAGAACCAGTTCCGCATTGGCATGAGCCGCATGGAGCGTGTCGTGCGCGAGCGCATGGCCTCCCAGGACGCCGATGACATCACGCCGCAGTCGCTGATAAACATCCGCCCGATCGTGGCTGCCATCAAGGAGTTCTACGGCTCTTCTCAGCTCTCGCAGTTCATGGACCAGGCCAACCCGCTGGCGGGCCTCACGCACAAGCGTCGTCTCTCCGCCCTGGGCCCTGGCGGCCTTGCCGGCCACAAGTCCGGCTCCAGCCGCCGCACCAACGTGCCCACGGCCGTCCGCGACGTCCATAACTCGCACTACTCCCGCATGTGCCCCATCGAGACCCCCGAGGGCCCCAACATTGGCCTTATCGGCTCGCTGGCGCTCTATGCGCACGTGAACGACTACGGCTTCATCGAGGCTCCGTATCGCAAGGTCGTCGACGGCAAGGTCACTGACGAGATCGTGTGGATGACGGCTGATGAGGAGGAGAACCACAACATCGCGCCGGCCAACACCCCCGTTGACCCCAAGACGCGTCGCTTTGTGGTTGTAGATTCCAAGGGCAACATCACCAACCCCGACCGTGTCATCGCCCGTACGCGCGACTTCGACGGCTCCTTTGGCGCGCCCGCGCAGGTGGAGGTCTCTAACGTCGACTACATGGACGTCTCGCCCCGCCAGATGCTCTCCGTCGCCGCGAACCTCATCCCGTTCCTTGAGCACGACGATGCAAAGCGTACCCTCATGGGCGCTAACATGCAGCGCCAGGCCGTGCCCCTGATTCGTCCGCATGCCCCGTACGTGGGCACGGGCATGGAGGCTCGCGCCGCTCTCGACTCTGGCGAGGTCATCCGCGCGGCGCACGCCGGCGTGGTCGACAAGGTCGATGCCGCGCACGTGGTTGTCTACTCTGACGAGTACGGCGCCGAGGACTACCAGCTGCCCAAGTACCAGCGCTCCAACCAGAGCACCTGCATCAACCACCGCCCCATCGTGCACGTGGGCGATCACGTTGAGGCCGGTCAGCCTCTGGCCGACGGCACCTCGATTGACCACTCCGAGCTCGCGCTCGGCGTGAACCTCACTGTGGCGTACATGCCATGGGAGGGCTACAACTACGAGGACGGCATCATCGTCTCCGACCGCGTGGTTCAGGAGGACCTGCTCACCTCGATCAACATCTCCCGTCACGAGATCGATGCTCGTGACACCAAGCTTGGTCCCGAGGAGATTACCCGCGAGATCCCCAACCAGTCCGAGGAAATGCTCGCGAACCTCGACGATGACGGCATCATTCGCATCGGCGCCGAGGTTGGCCCCGGTGACATCCTGGTGGGTAAGGTCACGCCCAAGGGCGAGACGGCCCTCACGGCCGAGGAGCGCCTGCTTCGCGCCATCTTTGGTGCAAAGGCCCATGATGTGCGCGACACCTCGCTCAAGATGCCTCACGGTGCCTACGGCCGCGTTGTCGACGTCGTGCGCTTCAGCCGCGAGGCTGGAGACGACCTCCAGCCCGGCGTGAACGAGCTTGTCCGCGTCTTCGTCGCGCAGCGCCGCAAGATCCAGCAGGGCGACAAGATCTCCGGCCGCCACGGCAACAAGGGCGTTGTCTGCAAGGTTCTGCCCGTCGAGGACATGCCCTACATGGCCGACGGTACGCCTGTGGACGTCCTTCTCGACCCGCTGGGTGTTCCTTCTCGTATGAACGTGGGCCAGCTGCTCGAGTGCCACCTCGGCTGGGGCGCCACCCACGGCTGGGACGACACCACGGCCGACTCCAAGACCTACGTCCCCGGCCCCATCCCCGTGGCCACGCCCGTCTTTGACGGCGCGACCGACAAGGAGGTCGCCGAGATCATCCGTCGCACCAACGTGAACCTCATGAACAAGGCCATGCTGGAGTACGGCAAGCACATGAACGCCGACTTCGTCCCGCAGCTCAACGACCGCGGCAAGACCACGCTCTACGACGGCCGCACGGGCGAGGCGTTCAAGAGCCCCATCACGGTGGGTACCTCCTACATCCTGAAGCTCGGCCACATGGTCGACGACAAGATTCACGCGCGTTCGACCGGCCCCTACAGCCTCGTCACGCAGCAGCCTCTGGGCGGCAAGGCCCAGTTCGGTGGCCAGCGCTTCGGCGAGATGGAGGTTTGGGCCCTCTACGCCTACGGCGCGGCCAACGTCCTGCAGGAGATCCTCACGGTCAAGTCCGACGACACCAACGGCCGCGTCAAGACGTATGAGGCCATCGTCAAGGGCGAGAACGTGCCGCCTGCGGGCATCCCTGAGTCCTTCAAGGTCCTCGTCAAGGAGATGCGTTCCCTCGCGCTCGACATCGAGCCCATCTCCTACAAGAAGAAGGCCGAGCCCAAGCCCGAGGAGGAGAAGAAGGCCGCGGTCAAGGAGAACCCCGTGGACGTCTTCGCCAACATCAACACCACCGATGACCTCGTCAAGGGCCTTGCCCGCGACCTCGGCGAGTCCGACGGCCTCGTCGGCGACGCCAACAGCGATAAGGAGTAGCGACTGTGGCAGAATTCGATACCACCGACTTCGACGCTATCAAGATCTCTCTTGCCTCTGCAGACCAGATTCGCAGCTGGTCGCACGGCGAGGTCAAGAAGCCCGAGACGATCAACTACCGCACGCTCAAGCCTGAGAAGGACGGCCTGTTCTGCGAGAAGATCTTCGGTCCCGTCAAGGACTGGGAGT
>CAJMLD010000063.1 GCA_905214175.1 uncultured bacterium | reverse complement strand
TGGACCTGGAAAGAGTCCTTACCGCACCGCCTGTAGAACACCTTACCGTCCACAGTCTACCAGCGCCGTTCCGTCCGCTGGGCCCGAGGTTGAGCCCTCGCGAATCTCAACAATGCCGTCGGCCACATAGGGAGGGAAGTCGCCCTCGTCAACACGCACCAGGATAACGCCACGGCTGTCGTCTTCCGGATCCACAAGAAAACGGACCTCGAAATGGGGCGCAGGCGAGACGTGCCGACGGCAGAGCTCGCCTATCACCTGACTAACGTCTGCCGTACCCCGCGGAACCGGCACAACCTCGCGAGAGTCATCCGCAATGCCGATTACCAGCCAACCTCCGCGGGAGTTAGAAAACGATGCAACAATCTTTGGGATCTTCCGACGCACACTTGGCCCAAAGGTCTGCTTGAACTCAAGGGCGAAGCCCTCCTCAAGGTCCTGAAGCTGAGGCAGGTCTTCCCACACAACATCACCCAGCGCCTTTGGCCGGCCTTGATCATCGCGAAACGGGCTGAACATGAGTCCCCCTCGCCTGCGGTTGCATACAGCTGCGCGGTGCGATGCCTTGAGTGTAACGCCCTCCCGCGTGCCCATCGCAACCAAAATGTGCGCAATATCGCTGGCATGGTAATTCTCAACGGGTGTTTTCTGGCATCTGAATACCAAGTTGGTACTGGATGCGCTGTGGGTGGACGCCATGCAAGCCGCGAGAGCGCACTCAAAAACAACAAGCAGGCCAGGCCCCACATATGGGCCTGGCCTGCGACAATGCTGGTGCCCCCGGGCCGATTCGAACGGCCGACACCAGGTTTAGGAAACCTGTGCTCTATCCCCTGAGCTACGAGGGCGTGCGAGAAGACATTCTACCATCGAAAAACGGCATGTGTCACGGTACGCGGGCTACTTCTTCTTGTTGGCACGACGCTGTCGGGCGGCTTCCTTCTCGGCCTGACGCGCAGCCGTCGCCGCATTCTCACGGCGACGCTGCTCCTCAAAGAGCTCGGCAAGCTTCTTGTCACTGTAGCCGGCAACCTTGCGCTCGGCGGCCTTGCGGACAGGGCGACGCACGCGCCAGTCGTACACAAAGGCGCCGATGATCAGGCCGTACGCAAGCACCAGTGACGCCACGGACGCAATGCCCACGATGGTCTGGTAATTGGTGCTGTCAGCCGGGAACGCCCACACCAGAACCAGCGACACGATGGTCATGCCAAAGCCAATGCCGATAAGAATCCACCAGGTGCGGTCGGTACGGCGGTACTCCTCGTTAGACCGCAGGATAAGGTCGTAGCCACGCTGGCGGAAATCCTCCTCCTCGCGCTGCCTGCGCTTCTCCTCCTTGCGAGCCTCCTTTTGTGCGGGCGTGCCGCCACCGCCAAAGAGACCGCCGCCCAGACCGGTGGAAGCGGAGCCAGAGGAAGCCGTGCGAACCGTCGAGCCCGCCTCGCGGCTGGGCTTGGCGCCAGCAGCGGAGCTGTGATAGCTCCTCGTGGTCATGGGGTCGCGCTTCTCAGCCTCGTCCTTGCCGGGCTTCTCGGCCTTGGCGCCACGCTCGGCCTTATCCGCCTTTGGAGCTGCCGAGGACTTAACGTTGCCGGTCAGGCCACCGGCCTCCTGCGCCTCCTTACGGGCGCCGTCGATGGTATCACGCAGAGACATGGGACTCCTTCATGGGCTCGAACTCGTGGCCGGTGATAATCTGGAACGCCTCCTGGTAACGAGTGGACGTTCCCTCGATAACGTCGTGGGGCAGGTGCGGCGGCTCGCCAGTCATATCCCAGTTTGCCTTGAGCCAATCGCGCACGTACTGCTTGTCGTAGCTGGGCTGGACGCGGCCGGGCTGGTAGCTCTCAGCAGGCCAGAAGCGGCTGGAATCCGGCGTGAGGCACTCGTCGATGAGCGTGAGCTTGTCGTCGATGAAGCCAAACTCAAACTTGGTGTCGGCAATGATGATGCCACGCGTGGCAGCATACTCTGCGGCAGCCTTGTAGATGGCGAGAGAGGCGTCGCGCAGCTGGGCCGCGGTCTCCTCTCCCACAATCTGGGCGCAACGCTCAAACGAGATGTTCTCGTCGTGATCTCCCAGGGCCGCCTTGGTCGAAGGGGTGAAGATGGGCTCGGGGAGTTTGGATGCCTCTACCAGGCCGTCAGGGAGCTTGATGCCGCAGACGGTGCCGTTGGCGTCGTAGGTCTTCTTGCCGGAGCCCGTAAGGTACCCGCGCACAATGCACTCGAGGGGGATGGTCTTTGCCTTCTTTACCAGCATTGAGCGACCGGCCAGGTAGCTGGCATAGCGGTGGTACTCGGCAGGATAGTCTGCCACGTCCATCGAGATCATGTGGTTGGGCATGAGGTCTGCAAAGCGCTCAAACCAGAAGGCCGAGATACGTGTGAGGATCTCGCCCTTGTAGGGGATCTCGTCCGGAAGGATGTAGTCAAAGGCACTGATGCGGTCGGACGCGACCATGAGCAGGGCATCCCCGCAATCATAGATGTCGCGGACCTTGCCATGGGAATCCGGGCGAAGCTCGATGTCTGCCACGATAGACCTCGTTTCCTATTGAAGATGCGCCCGCTGGTCAGGCACGCAGTGAGTAGTGTAGCGCACGGCCGCAGGACTCGAGCACGTCAGGACAGCCGTGTCGCAGTACCCCTACTTCTCCTGCTGCTTCTCCTGCAGGGCCTGCTTGAGGTTGCGGCGCCCACGGTTGAGCGGCACGCGGATGGTGAACGTAGTGCCCTTGCCCAGCTCGGAATCAACCGAGATGGTGCCGTTGTGCCGGTCCACAATCTCCTTGGTGATGGAGAGGCCCACGCCCAAGCCACCGGAGACCCGCTCGCGGCTAACGTCCGAACGCCAGAAGCGCGAGAAGGTCTGGGGAATGTCCTCCTTGGCAATGCCAATGCCCGTGTCGCGCACCGAGATGATGGCATCCGAGTGGTCGGAGCCCACCGAGACAACCACCCAACCGTCCTCGTCTGTGTAGCGCATGGCGTTGCTCATGAGGTTGACCACGGCTTCGCGAATGAGGTCTGGGTCGATGTCCGCCTGGCACTCGCCGTGGGCGGTGTCGTCCTTGAAGCGCAGGTGCAGGCCCTTCTCGTGAAAGAGCTGGTGTTGTGAGCTCACAAGGCTCTTGACCAGGTAGACCACGTCGGTGCGCTCCACCTTAAGCTCGGTTGTGCCATTCTCAAGGCGCGAGAGCTTGAGCATGGCATCGACAAGGCGAGAGAGACGTCGCGTCTCGGACGCGAGGGTCTCCAGGTGCTCGTCGTCTGCGGGCAGGACGCCGTCTTGCATGGCCTCGACGGTTGCCAGGATGGCCATGAGCGGCGTGCGCAGCTCATGCGCAACGTCGCTGGTCAGGCGGTGCTCGAGCTTAAGGTCCTTCTCGAGCGAGGTTGCCATGTCATCGAAGGTCTCGCCCAGCTGACCAATCTCGTCTGTGCCGCGCACGCCCGTGCGGGCAGTGAGGTCGCCATTTCGTATCTGGGACGCCGTGCGCGTGATGCATTGGATGGGCTTGGTGAGCGAACGCGAGACAAAGTAGCCAATGATCACCGCAAGCACCACGGCAATGGCTGCTGCCGCAGCGATGGCGCTGTAGGAGCTCTCGCGGAACTTGGCATCCGATGAGGTGAGAAGCGCGTCAGAGCCAAAGGCCCAGATGCGAACCGTGCCCACCGTCTCGCCCTTGGAGTCCACAATGCTGGCGGTCACCACAGACTCCGAGCCCGTGGGCATCGCGCTTGTTCCCGTTGCCGTGACGCCAGAATCGCCGTGACGAGACATGCCCTGCGAATCGTCGTAGATGATGTTGCCGTCCGCATCCAGCACCTGGAGCCCGGCATCCGGCGAGGAGACCGAGAAGGAAGACGCGTTGGCAATGACGTCTGGTGTCCAAGCCCCAACGGTGTCGTACCCAATGGCAAGCGTGTCTGCCGCCGACTGGGCAAGCGACTGCATGTTGCTCCTGGTATAGGCCTTGAACTGGCTCTCCCACACCACTGCCAGCACCATCACAAAGATGACCGTCGTCATGACTGCGGTAAGCGCAAACGAGATGGCCATCTTGGTGGAGTATGTCCAGCTGTGCTTGGGGTCTGGCTTTATCGTGTTAAACGAGCCGCGGCCCGTGGCGGCATCCGAGCCGCCATTGGCCGCGCGTTCGTTGCTTGGTCCATGCGAGGCCACGCTGGCCTCCTACTCGGCTTTGGCCTTGGCTGCCTTGGCCTTGTCGTCGGCCTGGGGAGCCTCGAAGCGGTAGCCCACACCGTGAACGGTGTAGAGCCAACGCGGATTGCGCGGGTCATCGCCCAGCTTGGCGCGCAGGTTCTTGACGTGGGAGTCGATGGTGCGCTCGTAGCCCTCGAAGTCGTAGCCGAGGACCTTCTCGACCAGCTCCATGCGGGTGTAGACGCGGCCGGGATAGCGCGCGAGCGTGGTGAGGAGCTTGAACTCGGAGGCAGTGAGGTCAACCTCCTTGCCCTCAACCATGACCTTGTGGCCCGAAATGTCAATGACCAGGTCGCCAAAGTCCAGAACCTCAAGCTGGGGCTCGGTCTCGGTGTGGGCGCGACGGAGCAGCGCGCGAACGCGGGCAATAAGCTCGCGCGGCGAGAAGGGCTTGATGAGATAGTCGTCGGCACCAAGCTCGAGGCCAATGACGCGGTCTTCTACCTCGCCCTTTGCGGTGAGCATGATGATGGGCACGTTGGAGGTCTCGCGGATGGCGCGGCATACGCGCTCGCCCGAGAGCTTGGGGAGCATGAGGTCGAGGATCACGAGGTCAAACGAGTGCTTCTCAAACTCCTCTACGGCACTCTGGCCATCTCCAACGCCGCGCACGATATAGTTCTCATGATCGAGATAGGCAGCCACGACGTCACGAATTGCCTTCTCGTCCTCAACAAGCAGAATCTTCTTCTCGTCCGAAGCCATACGGCCTCCTTTAAGCTTAGGTACGCTCGACGGTTAGAGAAACCCACCGTTTCCATACTAGTTCCATAGTAGTGTACCCCACTACGCCCAAAGTCCAACCTAGCTATAGAGGGAAGGTTCTCACAATTACGGAAGCGGGGTAGCCGGTGGTGGCATCCTTGACGGACGAGAACGTCACAAAGGTGTTGCACTCGCCCACACGCGCCGGATACTCGCCGTAGTCCACGCTCCTGTCTACCGACGAGAGGACGCTGTAGGTCTCGTCGTTGGCGTTGACCACAATATACGAGGAGCGGCTCTTGATGAAGTAGACCCCGTTTTTGCCAGCCGCCGCGCACTCGAAGGGCTCGCGGGAGAGATAGAGGAAGTCGCTTCCGTCGCTCGAGCCAATGTAGGTGCCCATGTTGCCGAGAAGTCCGCCCGAGCTGTAGTTTGCCTCGACGGATACAACGAACTTCTCCCCCATCCGACAGGCGCGGAAGGGCTTTACCGAGGCTGGCATCACGAGCTGGTCAACCTTGGTCTTGAGGCCATCGTCTATGGTATAGGCGGTAACGCCGTAGTAGGTGCCCTCGCTTGCACGAACGCGGGGCGCGAGAACCACCCAGCCCCCGCACACGGTGGGCGTAGTGGCAAAGCGGCCGGGTGACTCCACGACCGCCTGGGCATCAGAGGCACCAACGGTCCACAGGTAGCAATACGAGCTCTCGGCCGTCTTCGACCCAGAGGCAGAGGGCTGCACTTGCCAGATGACCGACGTACCGCTGCAGGCAACCGGCGCGGGATCCCAGTCCGAATCCGCCTGCCAGAGCGTCTTGGTCTCTCCCGTAAGGGCGCCGTTTGAGAATGCCGAAGCAAAGAGGCTCCACTCGCGGGTGATCATGTCCAGCTCGACCCAGGCATAGACCGAGTCGGAGCAGGCCACGCTGTAGATGACCGAAGTGGTGGTGCCTGTGACCGTCTTGGTCACAACCTCCTTGAGCTCACCAGAGGAGGTCGAGAGGGCAGAGGCAATCACCATGGGGTTGGCCGATGCCCCTGCCGTGGTGACGGGGAGCCACACTCCTTCCGCCGGATGGAGAACGTTGCCCAAGGGCAGCGTCCACTGGTTGCTGGCGGTGTACGGCAGGTCCACCGAGGTGAAGGTGTCGATGATATTTGTGCCCGTGTCCTCGGAGACGTTGACGGGCTCGGATGTGTCCGCCGTGTCCTCGGCTGTGTTTGTGCAGCCTGCGAGGACACCTATGGTTGCGGCGGCAGAGGCCGCCGCAACGCCGGTCTTGAAGAAAGAGCGGCGAGAGATGCCCGCGTGGCGCGTGGCGCTGTTCTTGTTGTTGTGACGGTGGCCGAGCACGTCGAGCCCCTAGGCGCGCGCAGCGGTCTGGGCCTCACGCAGGGCGTGGCTCAGCTGGTCGGCGCAGGAAGTGCGGCGGGGACCACAGGTGTTGCCCTCGAGAGTGCCGGCAACCTTATCGACGGGTTGTCCCTTGACCAGCTTGCCTATAGCCTTGAGGTTTCCGTTGCAACCGCCCTCAAAGGAGACACTCTCGATGGTAGAGCCGTCATCCGTAAGGTCTATGTGGATGGCCTGCGAGCAAACACCTCGCGGCCTGAAGTCGTAGTGGAACATGTTTCCTTTCCTGTCGGCTGTGCGTAGTGCGGGAAATACCAGTCCGGCAAGTTACTCGAACTCGAGCTTTTCCAGACGGTCGAAGACAACGTCCTTCCGCTTGAGGAAGCTCTGCGGGTCAAAGATGGCGTCGAGCTGTTGCGCGGTGAGCGTGCAGCGGCTGTCTGCGGCGAGCTTGTCCTTGAACGACGTGCCCGGCGTGCAGTCCTGCACCTCGTGCCACGTAGCCATGGCGTCATCCTGCACGATCTTGTAAGCATCCTCACGCGTGATGCCCGTCTCGA
Organism: uncultured bacterium; assembly: GCA_905214175.1. Taxonomy (GTDB): domain Bacteria; phylum Actinomycetota; class Coriobacteriia; order Coriobacteriales; family Atopobiaceae; genus Tractidigestivibacter. The sequence continues at coordinate 1,074 of CAJMLD010000063.1, read as the reverse complement.
CAAGGGCGAGAAGTACCTTGCTGGAGTAGATGAGGCCGCGCGTCTTGTTGAGGTTGGCGAGCATGCGCTGAGGATAGAGCACCAGACCGTCAACAATGCGGATGAGGCACTGGAACATGTGGTCAAGCGCTATGAAGCTGTCGGCCTGGGCAACGCGCTCGGCAGAAGAGTGAGAGATGTCACGCTCGTGCCACAGGGCAACGTTGTCAAAGGCAACCTGCGCGTTTGCCTTTACCACGCGAGAGAGGCCGCAGACCTTCTCGGCGGTAATGGGATTGCGCTTGTGGGGCATAGCCGAGCTGCCCTTCTGACCCTTGCGGAAGGGCTCCTCCACCTCGAGGGTATCGGTCCGCTGGAGGTTGCGAATCTCCGTTGCGATGCGCTCGCAGGTGGCTGCCGTGGTGGCAAGGACGCCGGCAAGATAGGCGTGGTGATCGCGCGAGATGACCTGCGTGGAGAGCGGGTCGTGGACCAGCCCAAGGTGCTCGCAGACGTACTCCTCGACAAACGGGTCAATCGAGCTGTATGTGCCCACCGCGCCAGAGATGGCACCAAACGCCACATTGGCGCGGGCGCTCTTGAGGCGGTCATAGTCACGCTTGAGCTCCCAGGCCCAGCTGCCAAACTTCATGCCAAAGGTCATAGGCTCGGCGTGAATGCCGTGGGTACGGCCAACGCAGAGGGTCTCGCGCTCCTCGAAGGCGCGGCGCTTGCAAATCTCTCCAAGCTTCTTGCAGTCTTCAAGCAGGATGTCTGTGGCCTGGACCAGCTGGTAGCAAAGCGCGGTATCGCCAAGGTCCGAGCTGGTCATGCCAAAGTGAACCCAGCGGCTGGGCTTGGGGTCTCCCTCGGGAACGTCCGCGTCGATGTGACGACCCATGTCCGTGAGGAAGGCAATCACGTCGTGGTTGGTGACGGCCTCGATGGCGTCGACCTCCTCCTTGTCGAAGGCAGCGTGGTCGCGAATCCACGCGGCCTCCTCCTTGGTGATGCCAATCTTGCCCAATTCGGCTTGCGCCTCGCATGCGAGGACCTCAATCTCTTGCCAGATGGCGTACTTGTTCTCCAGCGAGA
>CAJMLD010000062.1 GCA_905214175.1 uncultured bacterium | reverse complement strand
CGGCAATGGCCGGCAGCAGCCCCAGCAGGTCGGAAAGCCCGGTACCATCCGGTGCGGCAATCCCCAGCACCATGATTGTGATGATGATGGCGATCACGCCATCGCTGAAAGCTTCCATCCGGCCCTTGTCCATACGTCCTCCCTTGCTGCAATCACGGCAACTCAGGATAACGCGAGAAGGGCGCGCCTTGCGACGACGCTTTGGGAACCCTCGGTGCTACCTAGAGATTTATCCAGAGAGGGGTCGCCATGACAGGAAGCGAGAGCCACGGAGGCGTCGTCGACGCAATTCCTCAGCGCTACGAGGACCTGTCCGACGCCGAGAAGGCCGTTGCGGACTTCATCCTCACGCACAAGGGAACGGTGTCGTCGCTCTCGACGGTCGAGATTGCCCGCCTTTCGGGCATCTCCAACACGACAGTATCGCGCTTCGTCCGCTCGCTCGGCTACGCAAGCTTCGCCGACATGCGCTACGCCCTCGCGCGCGAAGAGACCGCCAGCAAGGAGCGCTCGTTTGATGACTCCCGCGGCATAGGCCTCTCCGACGTCCGCGGCTCGCTCGACTACGTGCTCTAGACCAAGGTCGAGGAGCTGAGAGGCACATTCGCCGCGCTCAGCGAGGAAAGCGTCGTCAAGGCAGTGGGCATCCTCTCCTCCGCCCGCATCGCGATGTTTGTGGGCGTGGGCAGCTCCCTGCCCGTTGCGCAGGGCTCCGCCATCAAGTTCTCGCAGGCAGGTGTCAACGCCATCTCTCCCTCCACGAGCGACGGCGCAATGATTACCGCCTCGCTCATGCAGCCGGATGACTGCCTGGTGGTCATCTCGAACTCCGGCCGTTCGGACCGACTGCGCAAGATCATGAGCAACGCCATCGACCGAGGCGTCTCCCTCCAGGGACGCCTGCCGCTTCTGGGCGGGCTTTGGCGTGGGCGACCACCGCTACATCTGGCATACGCCCGCGGTGCTTCACTTTGGGGACTGGGTTGCGCCCGACGTGCCCAAGATGGGCCAGTGGCAGGCGCGCAGCAAGTGGACGGCGACGGCGAGCCTCCAGCATACGAGTGGGCCCGTGGCCTGCATTGCGGAGGTGCTTGGCGAGAAGGACGACGCCGAGAAGTACGGACGCCTGAGCGAGCGCGTGGCCAGGGCGTACCGCAACGTCTTCACCGACGGCCACGGCAGGCTCAAGCAGGAGTTTCAGACCGCCTACGTGCTGCCCATCCAGTTTGGCATGCTCAAGGGTGACGAGCTGCGCGCGGCCGTGGCTCGTCTCGCCGAGCTTGTCGCGCAGGGCGGCTACCGTATTGGGACGGGCTTTCCCGGCACCCCGTACATCCTCTTTGCCCTGGCGGACAATGGCGAGAAGGACGCGGCGTTCCGGATGCTCGAATGCACGGACTGCCCCTCGTGGCTCTACGAGGTGGTGCATGGCGCGACGACGATCTGGGAGCGCTGGGATGGCCTCGACGAGAATGGCAACTGCCCCATCGGCGACGACGGCACCGACATTATGATCTCGTACAATCACTACGCGAGCGGTGCCGTGGGAGACTTCCTCTACCGTCGCGTGGCCGGCCTGGAGGCGCTCGAGCCGGGGTACCGCAGGTCACGCGTGCAGCCGCTGGTTGGGGGAGGCCTTCGCTCCGCGCGCGGCGCGGTGGAGACTCCCTACGGCAGACTTGCCAGTAGTTGGAAGCTTGATGGCACGGCCTTCTCGCTTGAGGTCGAGGTCCCCCTGGGAACGACGTGCGAGGTCGTGCTGCCCGATGGCGCTACGCACGAGGTAGGGTGTGGCACGTACACGTTTTCGTGTGAAGTGGAGGGTGCGCGATGAGGGGTCAATCGTTCAACGACGGGTGGCGGTTCAGGCGGATTGCCGCCGCAGGCGAGAAGGACGCGCCGTTCGAAGAGGTCACGCTTCCCCACGACGCGATGATTGGCGAGACGCGCAGCCCGCAGGCGGTCTCGGGCCGGAACAGCGGGTGGTTCGAGGGTTGCGACTACGAGTACGTCAAGACCTGGGTGCCGGCCGAAGATCTCCTCGGCAGGTCCCTTGCCCTCGAGTTCGAGGGAGTCTACCACCTTGCGGAGGTGTGGGTCGACGGGTCTCTCGTTGCCGAGAGGCCCTACGGCTACACGAACTTCTACGTGGACCTTGGCGAGAGGGTTACACCCGGCAAGCCCTGTGAGCTGCGGGTTGTTGCGAAGAACTCCGATCAGCCCAACAGCCGCTGGTACTCGGGGGCGGGGATCTACCGTCCCGTCACGCTGTGGGTGGGCGAGCCGGTTCACCTGCGGCCAAACGGCATCGCTGTGCGAACGCTCTCGCTGGACGCAGGCCGTGCCCGCGTTGAGGTTGCGCTCGAGGCAACAGGTCCAGGCGTGGCGACGGTCGAGCTGCTCCCCGAGGCCTCCTCGGAGCCCGTCGCTGCCGGTAGCGTTGAGCTGGGCGCGGATGGCACCGGATCGCTCGTGCTCGACGTGAGCGCGCCGCGCGCTTGGTCGCCGGAACATCCGGACCTCTACCGCTGCAGCGTCGATCTTGCGTGCTCCGACGGCCGCACCGACCACGGCGAGACGCTCTGTGGCATCCGCACCCTTTCCTGGGGCGATGACGGGCTTCTTCTCAATGGCGACCGCGTCGTGCTGCGCGGTGCCTGCATCCACCACGACAACGGCGTGCTTGGCGCCTGCGCCTTTGCCGACGCGGAGTGGCGCAAGGTCCTGCTCATGCGCGAGCAGGGCTACAACGCCGTGCGCTCCGCCCACAACCCGTGCTCGAAGGCGCTGCTTAACGCATGCGACCACCTTGGCGTTCTGGTCATGGACGAGTACGTGGACCACTGGTACATCCACAAGACCCTCCACGACTACGTTGACTACTTCGACGCGTGGTGGCGCCGCGACCTTACCGACATGGCCGAGAAGGACCGGAACCATCCCAGCGTCGTGCTCTACTCGATTGGCAACGAGGTCGCCGAGACGGCGCAGGAGCGAGGCGTCCTTCTCACCCGCCAGATGGTGGAGCACCTGCACGCCTTGGACCCCACACGTCCCGTGACCTGCGGAGTGAACATCTTCTTCAACCTGCTGAGCTCGCTGGGGATGGGACAGTACTCCGACGAGAAGGCGCGGCTTGAGGCAGAGCAGGCGGCACAGCAAGAGCCTGCGCCGCACCGCGCGGTGGGTAGCGAGTTCTACAACAGGCTGGCGGGGCTTCTCGGCAAAGGCGTCATGAAGCTGGGGGCGGCGCTGCCCGCATGCGACCGCGTCACGCGTGACGCCTACGCGCAGATGGACGTTGCGGGCTACAACTACGGCATCGACCGCTACAAGCACGACCTGCGCGCCTATCCGCACCGCCTGATCTTGGGCAGCGAGACCTTCTGCTCCGATGCGCAGCGGTTCAGCGACCTTGTAGAGAAGGAACCTCGGCTCATCGGCGACTTTGTGTGGTCTGGCATGGACTACCTGGGCGAGACAGGCGTGGGCGCCTGGGAGTATGCCGACTACGCGCCTCGCAAGGGCGGGTTTGGCTGGCTCACGGCTGGCTCCGGTCGCGTGGACCTGACGGGCAAGCCCCTAGGGGAGGCGCTCTACACGCGCGTCGCGCTTGCTGGGGAGGCAGGGCCCTACCTGGCCGTTTGTCCCGTGAACCATACGGGCGAGCCGCACACGCCGAGTGCCTGGAAGATGTCGAACGCCATTGCATCGTGGAGCTGGGATGGCTGCGAGGGGAGGGTCGCCAACGTCGAGGTCTATGCGCGTGCGCACGCGGTTGCGTTGCTTCTCAACGGACGTGAGGTTGGCCGCAGGCTGCTTAGGGGCTCCTGCCTGGCGCGGATGTCGTGCCGCTACGAGCCCGGTTCGCTTGAGGCCGTTGCCCTCGGCGCGGATGGCAGCGAGCTGGGGCGTTGCGTGCTGAGAAGCGCGGACGGCCCGACGGAGCTTCGCGCCGAGGTGGAGTATGCCGGCGTGCCGGGCGGGTTCGTGCGGCGCGACGTCTGGCGTGAGGGCGAGCCGGTGGTAGAGACCCGCATCGGTGCCGAGGCGTCTGACGTTTCTCGCGAGGGCGCGTCGGCCGAGACCGCGGTCGTTGGGGCCGGCCGGCTTGCGTTTGTCCGCGTGCGCTACACCGGTGCCAACGGCGAGACCCGGCCGCTCGCAAGGGGTGTGCTGAGGGCTTCGGTTGAGGGTGGGGACCTCCTTGGCTTTGGCTGCGCTTCGCCCTATAACGAGGGGAGCTTTGTCACGGGCGAGACCCAGACCTACTTCGGCGAGGCTCTGGCCGTGGTGCGGCCGGCTGCAGGGTCCCGGTGCGTGCGCCTCTCCGTCAACGATGGCACGCTCTCGGCGACGGCGACTCTGAGTGTCGCTTAGGAGACAAGCCCGTCTTGTTGTTGGGGCCGCCTGGCCGCTTTCGAGTAGATGACGCGCATGGCGTGGCGACTCTGCCGGGAGGTTCTTCTCAACCGTGAAGAGCAGGAGCAGCACGCCGCAGATGGCAAGAGCCAAGGCACTTGATTGCGACGTCCGCAGCAACAGGGACAATGTTGCTCCCGCCAAGCCCTGCGATGACATCGCCAATGACGCCCACTACCATGCCCATCTTGAACGCTCCGCTGAACTGGTAGAGCAGGTACGCAACAATGATGACCCACCACATGGGCTCGTGCGCGACGGAGGAGAGCTGGCGCGAGAGCGACACGAGCTGGGCGTTGCCCTTCCCAACCTGGCGGGGGAGTACTTTGTGGCAACGGGTTCAGGCAAGTACATGAGGAACGTGGCGCTGGATCCCGAGGCGAACATTGGCATCTGCGAGCTGGACGAGAAGGGCGAGCGCTGGCGCGTGGTGTGGGGCCTTCCCGGCGGCGGAGTTCCTACGAGCGAGTTTCCCACGCACCTCATGGACCACAGCGTTCGCAAGCGCGTGACCGGTGGCGCGGGGGCGACGGCGGCGTCCGGGCCGGCCCGTCCGGCCGCCACGGTCCCGGCCCGCCCGTCAAAACTGCGGCTTAATTGCAGTGCCCGAGAAGGCCGCAAGCCGTCTACCTGCGGTTCTTCTCAGCAGCGTCCTCTGCGGGCTGCAATTAAGTCGCAGTATTTCCGGAGGACCCCCGGACGGACCCGCCGCCCGCCACGAAGAGCGACTCTGGCCGATAAATGGCGACTCCGCGTTTCCTACCACGCCCCACGCGAGAAGTCCGAGAGCAGGTGACGGATACGGTATATGACCACACGCTTCCCGTTCAGGTAGTAGAAGACCTTGAAGTTGTAGACGTTCGTGGACCGATACTCGTGAAGAGTTGGCGTCGGAGGCTCAAACTGGTAAACGGGGTGCTGCTCCGCCTCGCCGAGCAGTCGTTCGAAAGCTGAGAAGAACTCGTCCTCAAGTCGATCGACAAAGGCCTCGTCCTGATAGGTGAGCACGTAGTCCTCAAGCTCGCCGAGGTCTCTGACGGCATCATCGGTGAGCAGGTATTCCTTGTACCTCACGACGTCCGCCTTGCCTTGAGGGCGGCTCGTGCCTCCTCCGCGCTCAGGAGGGTGAGGTTGCCCGCCGCTTCGCGCTTCTCGGTCTCTCGGATGGCCTGCGAGAACGATCGCTCCTCCGCGCTTGTTGCAGCATTCCAGGTGTCATAGTCGATCATTGCCCATTTAGGACGTCCGTTTTGCGTGAGGACAACCACTTCGCCCTCGTCGGTGAACTGCGATACGGATTTGATGTCAGCACGAAAGTCACTCACGGGAACAATCCTCGGCATGGCAATCGCCTCACCTTCGTAGAAGAAATTTATTCTATTGTAGAGAAAAATCATCATACGGAAGTCGGTGGGGCCGAACGGGGCCGCGCCGCCAAACGCAGGACCCCGCGCCGCCGTCGTGGCTACTTCTTCTCGCTCGAGCGACGAGCCATGTCCTGCAGCTCGCTCGCGGCGGCGTTGGCCTTGTCACGCCACTCGGCGACCTTGGACTTCTTGTGCGCGTTCTCGTACTGGGTGGCAATGAGCAACGCCAGCCGCATGCGCTGCTGCGGGCTCTTGGCCTCCTTGAACTGCTGCTCCATCTCGGTGATGTGGCTTGAGTCGTTCTCGGCGAAAATCTCCCACATGAGTCGGGATTCCTTGGCCACGCCCTTGTCGGCAGTCTTCTCGATCTCGTCGAGCAGCGGCTTGGCGTCCTTGTAGCGCTCGTGCTCCATGTAGAAGCGGTAGGCCTTCACCACGACCTCGCTGCGCTGGTTCTTGGACGAGCGCATGGTGAGCAGAACGTCGAACTGCCGAGAAGCGCCCTCGGCATCGTCCTTCACGAGGTAGGCGTTGAGCTTCATATACTCCCTGTTGAACGGCGGGTAGAGCCACTTGGAGCTCGGCTTGTCGAGAAGCTCGAGCGCCTCGTCGCAGTGGCCGTCACGAAGGAGCAGCGCAAACTTATTGAGGCGCGTACTGCGCATGAGCTGCTCGACGATGAAATACGCCGCCGCAGCGGCGATAAGCGCGATGGTTACGGGGTTGAACTGCATGGGGCCTCCGCCTGACGTGTGGTCATTGCAGGCAACAGTGTAGCCCCGGATGAGACAAAGGGACTGTCCCTTTGTCTCATACTTTACGTGCCGCGAGACGAGGCGAGACAATGAGACAAAGGGACTGTCCCTCTGTCTCATGTGATGGGAGGAGACGCCATGCCAAAGGTGACGCTTAAGGACATTGCGCGCGAGGTGGGGCTCTCGCCCACTTCGGTCTCTCTCGTCCTCAACAACCGGCCGTGCCGCGTGAGCGAGGAGAACCGCCGCCGCATCAAGGAGATCGCGCAGCGTAAGCACTACATTCCCAACCAGATTGCCCGCAGCTTGGTCATGCAGCAGTCGCATTCGTTTGGGCTTGTCGTGCCCAACATCCAGAGCCGATACTTTGCCTCGCTCGCCAACAGCCTCGAGATTCTCTGCCGCGAGAAGGGCTACCTGCTGCTGATTACAAACTCGGTCGGATCCTCCGAGAGCGATGCCGAGCTGGTGCGGCTGCTGGTGAACCGCGGTGTCGACGGGATCTTCCTCGTGGTCTCGGACGAGTTTACGACCGATCGAGAGCTCATCGATGACCTTACGCAACTGCCCGTGCCGCTCGTGATGGTTGACCGCTTTCTTGATGGCGTGAGCCGCGACCGCGTGTGCTACGACAACGAGCTTGGCGGATACCTCGCGACGGACCACCTGCTGCGCCATGGCCACCGGCGTGTGGCGTGCATCATCAACCCCGGGTCCAACACTGGCCGACTGCGCCTTGCGGGGTACCGACGGGCCTTGGACGAGCATGGCATTCCGTTTGACCCCGGGCTGGTTTTCGAGAGCGACTACTACATTCCAGACGCGTGGCAGGCGGCCGAGGGGCTTCTCGCCACGGATGCCACGGCGGCATTTGCAAGCAGCGACAACATTGCGCTGGGGCTGCTCAAGCGCGTGTACGAGCACGGCCTGCGCGTGCCGGACGACCTTTCGGTGGTGAGCTACGACAACAGCGCGGCCGACTCGCTCTTCGAGCCGGCTCTGACGTCAATCGAGCAGAACGTGCCGGCCATCGCGGGCGTGGCGGTGGAGATGATGCTCGCGCGCGTGGGGGAGCATGCCGAAGACGCGGAGTATGCGCTGCCGGTCGAGCGGATGCTCACGCCGCGTCTGGTCGAGAAGGACAGCGTGCGGAGCTTGTAGCGCTCGGCGGGCTTGGGGAGGCGGCGTGGGCGAGAGAGGCGACGACGCCGGCGAGCAGAGACACCTCCGACGCTCGGCGCGGGCTTCTCACTGAGCAATAATTGTGATGCGAGAAAAACTTGCGATTGACGGTTGCGTTACATGAACGTTTTCGCGTAAGATACTCCTCGCTGCAACCCCCAGCAGCAGAGATTCGGGCGTTTAGCTCAGGGGGAGAGCGCTTCCCTGACACGGAAGAGGTCAGAAG
>CAJMLD010000061.1 GCA_905214175.1 uncultured bacterium | reverse complement strand
AAAGGGACAGTCCCTTTGTCTCATTGCTAACGGCCTGCCCGCGCGACTATGTTCCTCCCGATGCCGGTGAGCCGTTCGATTTGGCGAATGGACAAACCGGCTCTCTTGAGCTCTAAGAGTACCGCATCACGCCTGTCACGCTCGACTGACTTCAAGCGGCTCGGCGGTAAGTCGGCCAGAACTTCGGCGAGAACCCCCGCCGCTGCGTCATCAGGAATACGCGGCCGTAGATTTGGCTGATAGCTGTCGTCTACGGTCTCGTCGAGAGAGAAGCGGACGAACTCGTCCACGCCGCCTAGCATTTCCAATAGCAATCGAGTGTCAGCAAACCTCTGGCCCCAGAGCGACTCCCCAAGATACTCGTGGTAGCTGCTCCACCGATACGAGGCGGCAGAGGCAACCCCGGCCTTGCTCACCGTGAATTGCTGGTGTTGACGGGTATATCCCTTGGATTAAGCCGCCACGAGCCTATTCGGCGAGCGAAAAACAATTCTTGACAGCAATCTGCAAGGTTCCAGGAAGGTGGCAATGAGACAAAGGGACTGTCCCTTTGTCTCACAGGTAGCGGGCGAGGAACTCACGCGTGCGGGGCTTCTCGGGATTGGTGAACATCTTCTCGGGGCTGCCCTTCTCGGCAATCACGCCCTTATCCATGAAGACAACCTCGTCGGAGACGCTGCGCGCGAACGCCATCTCGTGCGTCACCACGACCATGGTCATGCCCTGCGAGGCAAGGCGACGCATGACCTCGAGGACCTCGCCGGAAATCTCGGGGTCGAGGGCCGAGGTAGGCTCGTCGAAGAGCATGAGGTCAGGCTTCATGCAGAGCGCGCGGGCGATAGCCACGCGCTGCTTCTGTCCACCGGAGAGCGTGTTGACGTCGGCTCCAGCAAAGTCCGCGAGGCCCACGGAGTCGAGGTTTGCCAGCGCGACCTTCTCGGCCTGCTCCTTAGTCATCTTCTTGAGGGTCACTGGAGCCAACGTGCAGTTGTCCAGCACGTTCATGTTGTTGAACAGGTTGAAGCCCTGGAACACCATGCCGATCTTCTCGCGCAGGGCATTGATGTCAACGTGCTCGGCGGCAAGGTCCTTGCCGTGGAACCACACGTGACCGGCGTCCGGCGTCTCAAGCAGGTTGATGCAGCGCAGGAGCGTCGACTTGCCCGAGCCGGAGGCGCCAATGATGGTCACCACCTGGCCGGACATCACGGTGAGGTCGATGCCGCGCAGGACCACGTTGGCGCCAAAGGACTTCTGCAGCCCCTCAACGCGAACGACGGCATCGTTGGGGTTGGCGGCATCTGCAGCAGCGTCGGTGCCGAGGTTCTTCTCGTCTGTGGCCATGCTACTTCTCGCCTCCTGCCTTCATCTGGTTGGACACGCCCAGCACGGGCTCGGTCTTCGCGTCAAGTCGCTTGGCAAGCTTGCCCAGCAGCCACGACGCCGTTGCCGTCATGATGAGGTAGAAGACCGCGATGACGAGATACGCGTTGAGCTGCTTGTAGTAGATACCCGCGATGGTGGAAGCAGCAAACGCGAGGTCAAATACACCAATTACCGAGAGAACCGAGGAGTCCTTGATGTTGATGACCAGCTCGTTGGAGAGGCCGGGGATGGCGTAGCGGATGCCCTGCGGGAAGACGACCTTGACCATGGCCTGCCACTGCGAGAGGCCCAGCGAACGCGCGGCCTCCATCTGGCCCTTGTCGACCGACTCGATGCCGCCGCGCAGGACCTCCATCATGTAGGCGGTGGAGTTGAGCGAGATGACCACCAGGCCGGCAATGAAGCGCGACCACACGGCGTTGATTTCGGACACGGACATGCCCGACCCGCTGAACAGGCCAAACCCCGCGTAGTAGATGATGACGCCCTGGACCAGCATAGGGGTGCCACGCACCACGGTGCTATAGACCTTGGCAAAGCCCACGCCGACCTTCTTCCAGAAGCGGACGAAGTCGTTGTCGGGCCGGTCGATGTGCTGGATGCGCACGAAGACCAAAAGCATTGCCAGCACGAAGGCGATAGCCGTACCGAAGACGGCCAGCTCTATGGTCGTGAGAATGCCCTGCAAGTACGTGGCGTAGCCCTGCTGGAACATGTACAGGATCTGCGTGAGCATGTCGTTCTGCGGCATCCCGGCAGACGTCGAGGCGGCCACCCACGCGCTCGCAAAGCCCATGACCGCGCGGTCGACAAAGAGCACGATGGCCAGCGCCCAGATGATGTAGGAGCCCAGGCGCAGCGTCCGGCGCACGTCGGGCTTAACGAAAGGCGCTACCTGGGCATACGTGTTCCAGTGCGTGAGCTTGAAGACAAGCGCCACCGCCGAGAGCACCAGCCACGCGGCCAGCACGTAATACATCACGAGCTCGACCGTGAACGCGTGCGCAAGGAAGCTCAGCGCCGGGCGCGGCTGGCTGGAGAGCCACATCCCCACAAACGCGACGGCAGAGGTGCCGAGAAGGACGTAGCGATGGTCTCTGCGCAGCCACGCGGCAAAGCGAGCGCGCCGGGTCGACGCCATAATTGATGGTGCATCTGACATGTTCTTGCTTCTCCCTGCTGTGTGGGGCGTCCGCTAAGCGGGCTGACGATCCATGCAGTCATCCCACATGCTCTGGCGCTCGTCCGCCGAGATGCCGTCGATGACCTCGTTGATCTTGGCGAGAACCGCGTCCTGGCCCTTGGCGATGGCGGCGTTGTCCGGGTTGGAGGCGTCCGTGAAGCCTTCGCCGTCGGCAAGGTCAACCTTCTTGAGGGTTGGGTAGTCCTTGAGCAGGCGCGGCAGCGAGAGGGACGAGAAGGTGACAGCGTCGCAGGTGCCGTTCATGAGGCCGTCGACAACCAGCGGCACTGTGGCAACCGGCGTGAGGTGGTTGACGTTGGGAATCTGGTCGATGAGGTCGTCGTAGAAGGTATCCTTCTGGCCCAGGACCGAGGCGCCGGAGAAGTCCGAGAGCTTGGTGGCATTGGCATACGGCGAGTCCTGCTTGACGACCATGATGACCTCGTCGTCGATGTAGGAGTCGGAGAAGTCTGCGGACTGGGCGCGCTCGTCCGTGACGGACATGCCGGCGCAGATGATGTCGATCTGGCCGTTGACCAGCGAGTCAACCAGGCTGCCAAACTCCATCTTCACCGCGACGGGCTCCATGCCCAGAGCGTCGGCGATCTTCTTGGCCACCTGTACGTCATAGCCGTCGGCGTAGGCGCCATCGACGTTCTCGATAGGGATGGTGGTGTCGCTAGCCGAAGACTCCTGCCAGTTGTAGGGGGCGTAGGCGGCCTCCATGCCCACGCGCAGGGTCTTGCCGTCGCCGAGCTTGAGCGAGTCGGACGACGAGGATTCGCTGCTGGCAGAGGTGGACGACGAGGAGCTAGCAGAGGCGTCGCTCGACTGGGCCGCGGGGCCGCAGGCCGTGAGGACGGTCATCCCTCCAACGGTGAGGGCCGTGATGCCCGAGGCCCTAAGAAAGTCTCGACGAGAAAATGTGCCAGACACGTGCTGGATGGGATGCTTCTTCATGGTGGTCCTCCCTGGACGATCCCCGCTGGTCCCCTTTCGCGCGACGCAACCGGAGGGGACCCATTCCCCTCCCCCTTGCAAGCGAGACGCGCCTACGCGACCCGATGCGAGAAAGTTACGCGCACACGGCAACGATACTCTTCTGGCCGCGACGTGCTCCGATGGTCACAGTGAGGTAACAATGCGCCGCTTGCAGGACACACGAGACAAAGGGAATGTCCCTTTGTCTCACCAGCTGGGCGGGACGGGGGCGTCGGTTGTGGACCAGGTGCCGAGAGGAGCGTTGGGATCCGCGTCGAGTGTGAGCGGCGCGAAGTTGCGTGCGCGATAGCTTCTCAGCGCCGCAACGCTGATCATGGCTGCGTTGTCGCCGCACGCCCGCATGGGCGGAACAGTCACGCGCACGCCGCGCTTGCCAAAGGCCTCGTAGTACGCCTCACGTAGCTGCGGATTTGCCGCAACGCCCCCGCCCACGCAGAAGTCCGAGACACCCGTCTGCTCGACTGCCGTCACGGCCTTTGCCACCTGCACGTCGATGACGGCCGCCTCGAAGGAGGCCGCGAGGTCGGGCAGGTCGATGGGCCGGCCGGCGCGGTTCTCGCCCTCGATGTAGGTGATTACGGCCGTCTTGAGACCAGAGAGCGAGAACTGATAGTCGCCGCTGTGCATCATGGCACGCGGGAAATGGATCGCGCGCGGGTTTCCCTTTGCGGCAAGTCTGCTGATTACCGGGCCGCCGGGGTACCCCAGGCCAAGCGCCTTGGCGACCTTGTCGAAAGCCTCGCCCACGGCGTCGTCGATGGTGGTGCCCAGAATCTGGTAGTCACCCCATCCACGCACGTACACCAGCATGGTGTTGCCGCCAGAGACAAGGCTCGCCACAAAGGGCGGCTTCAGGTCCGGCGTCTCGAAGAGGTTGGCGAGAAGGTGCCCCTCAAGGTGGTGCACGGCGATGAGTGGCAGGCCGGTGGCAGCGCAGAGGCCCTTGGCAAACGCGACGCCCACCACGAGCGCACCCACGAGGCCAGGACCAGCGGTTACGCCAACAGCCGAGAGGTCTGCCGCGGTGAGGGTGTCGCAGCCAAAGTGCGCGCCAGCCTGGGCCATGGCCTCCTCGTAGACACCCACGATTGCCTCGACGTGCTTGCGGCTGGCAATCTCGGGCACGACGCCGCCAAAGCGGGCATGGAAGTCAATCGAGGTGGCAACCACGCTCGAGCACACGGTGCCGTGGGAGTCTACCACCGCGATGGCGGTCTCGTCGCATGAGGACTCAATCGAGAGGACCAGGTCGCCGGCGGCGGCCAGCGCCTCCTTGCATGCGGCATCGCGTGGACCGGCGATGATGGGCCACGGACGGATAGAGGCGTGCGGCTCGGGACGCTTGCCCAGTGCTTCCACATCACCCGCGAGCGGCAGCTCTGCACGCAGAATGAGGGCATCGTGGCCCGGCGCGTAGTAGCCCGGACGGCGACCGACCTCAACGAAGCCCAGGTGGTCGTAGGTAGCCCGCGCCGGCTCGTTCTTCTCGTCCACCTCAAGCGAAGCGGTCTTTGCGTTGAGGACGTGCGCGTCGTAGCACAGTCGCGCCACCAGGCGAGAGGCCACCCCCTGGCGGCGGTGCCCCTCCTCCACGGCAACGTCGCAGATCTCGAAGTCGTCTCCGGCCATCATGCCGCCGGCAAAACCGATGATGCGGCCCAGGTCGTGTGCCACCCACCAGCTGCGACCCGGCTGCGAGAGCTCCTCGTAGAAGAGCTTCTCGGTCCAAGGCGTATGGGAGGAGCCCGAGAATGCCGTGGCCTCGAGCGCGGCGACGGCGGGCAGGTCGTTCACCGACATGGGGCGCAGCTGCAGATGCCTGTCGGCCAGCGCGTCGTCCACACCCGTGACCTCGACACTTGCGGGCGCCTTGAGCCCAAGGCGCTTGCGCTCGTTCTCCTCGGCGTCCGAGAGGCGCGTGTAGATGGGGAGCACCAGCGCCGGGTCGCCGGAGTCGAGGGGCTGCGCGGCAGCGGCAAGCGCCAGGCCCTCGCCCGTGGGATACCACAGGGCCTCGTCCAAAATGTTTTCGAAACCGGCAGCCTCGAAGCGCGCGCGGTACTTCTTGAGCCCGTTGCCCGTAAGGACGAGCTGGGACGCATCCCCGCGCGCCGACCATGCGGCCACGCACTCGTCGGCCTTGCAGACAGTCTCGGTGGCAAAGGTGCGGTGGACGCCAGCGTCATCCAGCTGGTAGATGCCGGGGTAGACCTCTCCACGCATGGCGTCGTCAGCCACGGCGAGAAGCCCGCGCACGCCCGCCTGCCACGCGCCCCACGCCGTCGCGTCAAGAACGGAGACGCCGTGGAGCGGCTTGGAGAGACCGCATGAGAGGCCCTTGGCCGTAGCGATGCCAATGCGCACGCCCGTGAAGCTGCCGGGACCGCGACCAACAAGAACGCGGTCGAGTTCAGCCATGGTGTGGCCGCAGTCCTCCAAAGCCGCAAGGGCCGTTGAGACAAGCTCGACGTTGGCTTGGCGACGGCACATGTGGTCGCGCGCGGCAAGGACGCGCGGGGTCGAGCCGGGCTCCCAGGACACCACCGCACACGCAAGCATGTCGGTGGACGTATCGATGGCAAGGGCAAGGCCGTTGGTGTTGGTATCGCTTGTCTTGGTATCGCTCGTCATTCTCATCTGGCTCCTGCAACGTGGCATTATCACGAGGGATAGTGTAGCGCGGGCAATGCGGGCGGGCATCGGCGGGCGCCGCGCTACCCCCAGAGCACACGCGATTCTCGCCGGGAGCTGTTGAGAACGATTTCGACGAAATCGGCTTACTGGACGCCGTTATGTGTACAAAAACGGCGGAACAGTACCCGCACGGAGAGGCAACCCCGTCTACGCCGTCGCCGTCACCAACGCGTCAATCAGCTCCTCGCCGCGGACGTCGTGCGCAACAAAGCGCACCTCGCGCGGGGGCTCCTCCCCCGGAGCCGCCTCGGCATCCAGCCGCGTGACGAACACATCCACGCGCGCGTCGCCAATCTCGTCGGCAAACTGCTCTCCCCACTCAATCACGCAGACACCATCGGCGCCAAGCACATCAAAGAGGCCCGTGTCCTCAAGCTGCTCAGCGCGGTCAAGCCGATAGAGGTCAAAGTGGTCCAGGTCCATCTCGCGCCCGTGGTAGACCATCTCGATGGTGAAGGTGGGGCTTGTGACGTCCGCCGTCACGCCCATACCAGCAGCGATACCCTTGGTGAGCTGGGTCTTCCCCGCTCCCAGGTCTCCCGTGAGCACCAACACGTCACCCTCGCGGAGAAGTCCGCCCAGCACGTGCCCAAGGGCGATTGTCTCCTCCTGTGACGCGGTCTTAAACGACGCCTCTCGTGCCACGGCTACTCCTTCCCCGGCCCGGGCGGGTTGTCCCGCAGCCACTGGCCCACCATTGCAAGGTCGCTCTCGAGAAGCGGCTGCCAGTCCGAGTGATAGATGCAGGCCGCCGGGTGAAACGTGGGACACACCACAAAGTGCCCGGTCTGGTAGAGCTTTCCCCGCAGCGACGTGACGCCTGCCTCAGTACGCAGCACAAACTGAGAAGCAAAGTTTCCCAGGCAGACAAGGACGTCCGGCCACACAGAGCGAATCTGCTCGCGCAGGAAGGGCGAGCAGGCAGCAATCTCCTCTGGCTTGGGGTTGCGGTTTCCGGGCGGACGGCACTTCACCACGTTGGCAATGTAGATCTGGTCACGGGTGAGACCAGCCACGGAGAGGAGCGAAACAAGATAGTGAGCTGCAGCTCCCCCGAAGGGCGCGCCCTGCAGGTCCTCGTTGCGACCGGGTCCCTCGCCCACGAACATCACGCGCGCGTTGGGGTTTCCCACGCCAAACACAAGGTTGGTGCGGGTCTGCCCAAGGGGGCAGAGCTGGCAGTTGCCCATGACGGAGCGAATCTCCTCGAGCGTGACCTCCTGTGGTCCCTGGTGCTCGTGGCCGGGAATGTGCATCACCGACATCTCTCCATCGCCCTCCAAGAGGCTGGCGCGCTCACGCCGACGCCTAGACATAGACCTTCTCGAGACGCATGCCAAAGTCGCACACAACCTCGTAGTTGATGGTATCGCGAAGCTTGGCCATCTCGTCGGCGGTAATCTCCTCGTCGCCGTCGCGGCCAATGACGGTGACCACATCACCCATCTCGACAGGCTTGGCAGGACGGTACGCGCGGGCGTTGTTCACGTCCACCGCAAACATGAACTGGTCCATGCAGATGCGGCCCACCTGACGGCAGCGCGCGCCATTCACGATGACGTCCATGTTGTTGGAGAGCGTGCGGGCAAGGCCGTCGGCATAGCCGATGGGCACGGTGGCAACCTGCATGTTCTGCTTGGGAACGCGCCACGTGAGGCCGTAGCCCACGCCGTCGCCCACGCTCGGGTAGATTGCTCGGGTAACGCGGCCGCGCACGCTCATGACCGGCTCGAGCTGAATGCGCGGGGCCGTAGTCTCG
>CAJMLD010000060.1 GCA_905214175.1 uncultured bacterium | reverse complement strand
TGGGGATCCTAAAATCTGTTCTCGGATACGTGGATACCGTCCGGCCCCGCAGCCCGTGGTGGCCCAGCGTCCGGCCCCGCAGCCCGCGGCGGCGCCTGCGCCGCGTCCGGCCGCTGCGTCGGCCGCAGGCGCCCCCATCACCGACGGCGCAACGCTGCAGCGCAACTGGAAGCGTGTCACCGAGGGGCTCATGAGCAAGTCTGCATCCAGGGGCTCTCTGCTTCTCAACTCCAGCATCGTTTCGGATGACGGCGCCAAGCTCACCGTGTCTCTGCCTACGGGCTCGCACTTTGCGGCTCGCATGCTCGAGCGCGCCGACGTCCGCGAGCTCTACCTGCCCATTGTCGCGAGCGTCTTTGGCCCGCGCGAGGTCCTCTTTGTTGAGTCGAGTCTCTCCAGCCAGGCAATAGCCCAATCTGATCGTGCCGCGTTCGCGCAGCGACCATCGCCCGCGCCACAGCCGGCTCCCGCGCCTCAGCAGACGGCGTCGTCCTATCCCATGCCGTGGGATCCCGTGGCGCCGGCGGCGGAGCCTGCCACTGCGCCGGAGCCCCCCGTGGTTGAGCAGGTCCCCTACAGCGACGCAGACGCCTCTGCCTACGAGGAGGACGCAGAGTTTGGCGCGCCGACGCCAGCCCCGCAGCTAACGCCAACGCCAGCCCCGCAGCCCGCACCAACGCCGCAGCCCGCACCGGCCCCGCAGCCAGCCCCGACGCCCGCACCTGCATCAGCCCCCAAGCCGGCTCCGGCCCCTAAGCCCGCGCCGCCCACCACGCCCCCGGCCGACGACGCCCCGGTCCTCACCGAGGAGTTCGCGAACATCGCGGCGATGCTCGAGGACGCCTTCGGCGGGTCGGTGGTTGTGAAGCCAGACTCGCCCGATGCGTCTTCCGCCTCGGACGGGGAGGGCACAGACTAGCTCCACGGCCGTATCGGCCTTCTCACCATCACACATGCATCAGCAAGCAAACAATCAGGAGGAACACATGTCCAAGGGACCAAGAGGCGGCTACAACATGGGCGGCATGAACCGCAACCAGATGATGGCCCAGGCCCGCAAGATGCAGGAGCAGCTCGTCGCGGCGCAGCAGCAGGCTGCGGCAACCGAGGTTTCGGCCTCGGCGGGCGGCGGCACGGTAAAGGTCACGGCTACGGGCGATCTGCGCATTAGCTCCATCACCATCGACCCCGAGGCCATCGATCCGGAAGATGTCGACATGCTGCAGGACATGATCCTCGCCGCCGTGAACGACGCCCTCGAGCAGGCGGAGTCTGCTACCGAGAAGGCCATGAGCGCCGTCACCGGCGGACTCAACATCCCAGGGCTCTTCTAGGGATGGACCAGCTCAACGACGGTCACGCGCTGCAACGCCTCCTCGACGAGCTGGGCAGGCTGCCGGGCATTGGCCCAAAGTCGGCCCAGCGCATCGCGTACTACCTCCTCGAGGCCGACGCGGAGGAGGCGCGCAGGCTTGCCACGGCGATTCTTGAGGTCAAGCAGCAGGTTCACTTCTGCCCCATCTGCTTTAGCTACGCTACGCGCGACACCTGCGACGTTTGTTCCGACGCCTCGCGCGACCGCACGACCATCTGCGTGGTCTCCGAGCCTCGCGACGTCTCGGCTATCGAACGGACGGGCAGCTACCACGGGCTCTATCACGTGCTTGGTGGCGTTATCTCACCCATGGACAAGATCGGCCCCGAGCAGCTCCACGTGAAGGAGCTGCTCGAGCGCCTAGCTTCGGGCGAGGTCCAGGAGGTCATTCTCGCCACAAACCCTGACGTGGAGGGCGAGACAACCGCCACATACCTCTCGCGGATTATCCGCCCGCTTGGCGTGCGCGTGTCTCGCCTTGCCAGCGGTCTGCCCGTGGGCGGGGACCTTGAGTATGCCGACGAGGTGACGCTTGGCCGCGCCATCGAGGCGCGACGCGAGGTGTAGCGCGCAGAGGGCTAGGATGGTACGGGTAAGGCAACGCAAGGGGAGACGAGATGAACTACGCATCCAATGACGAGAGATACAGGCGCGCCGCGCATGCCGCGGGAAGGCACGCTGCCGGCGGTCCTGGGGTCTCCGGAGTCTCCAGGATGGGTGCACATTCCATCCCCGAGGACGTCGACGACAGCACGGCTCCGCGCCAGAGTGCGGCGCCCGTCGACTCCCTCCAGACCCTCTCTGCGGGTCAGGGCGCTCGCGTGACCACGCGCGACAACGCTGCCGAGGCTGCCGACATCGCGCGCGACCGTGCGGAGCGACGCTCGCGCAGCCGCCGGCTCAGCGGGCTCAACCGTCCGGAGTACGGCACAAAGCCCCAGAGCAAGCCCGCAAACCTCAAGTCCGTGCTACTCGTTATTGCCGGCGTGGCGGGTCTCTTCGTAATTCTCGCCATTGTCGCCTTTGTTACTTTCCTTGGCGCACAGGACAACCCCCAGCCGCAGGAGCCTGCGGCTAGTGTGGAGGAGCCGCAGCAGGTCCAGACCACCGCGGATGGGTCCGTTACCTACCAGGGGATCTCGTACTCCCTCGAGGCCACCGGGGACGGAACGTATGCGGTTATTGCCTCGGACTCCAAGGG
The DNA here is from genome assembly GCA_905214175.1 of uncultured bacterium. Classification (GTDB taxonomy): domain Bacteria; phylum Actinomycetota; class Coriobacteriia; order Coriobacteriales; family Atopobiaceae; genus Tractidigestivibacter. The sequence goes on along the minus strand of CAJMLD010000060.1, from coordinate 5,513 downwards.
CAACAAGACCCAGGAGTTCACCGTGAGCGGAACACCCGTCTCGCTCATTCTCTACAACTCGGTCATCGTCGTTCCCGAGAACAAGCCGAATGGCACGTGGGACGTGGTGGCCTACACGATCGGCGGCGACTCCGCGCCCATGGCGGTTGCCGACTCCTCGGGCAATGCCATCACGGGCACGGGGACCATCTCTACGGCCACGCTTGACGGCTCCGTGGTTCACGTGACGGATTCGACGGGTGCCACCACGGATGTGGCGCTCGAGTAGACGGGGTGACCGGTGGCCGCCAAGCGGGGACTCCGTGTCTCTGGCGTAGTGCTGGCAACCGTCTCTCCCACCGGCTGGTTGGTTTCCAGCCAGCCCAGCCAGCCCCACAAAACTTTCTCAAATTTGGGCTAGACAGACCCTGCATCCTCTGCGTATAATAGCTCCCGCACAACGCGCGTGGGGTATTAGCTCAGCTGGTTAGAGCGCCGGCCTGTCACGTCGGAGGTCGCGGGTTCGAGCCCCGCATATCCCGCCATTGTGAATTCAAGGAGCCCCGAAAGGGGCTCCTTTCTTATGCGTCCGCGCCGCGCACCGCGCAGCTCGTCAACGCTCCGTTGTCCCGCAATCCGTCGCTGTAACGAGAAGCCCCGCCGACGCCCCCCCGAGCTTGTTTCAATTGATATGGCAATTAGTGCAATTGTCGTTATGTTATCTTCGGACTGGTATTATTGGCACGATACGATTCCCGACCGCCTATGGAGACACCTAGCATGCTCGCTACCAAGAACGACAGCGCGCAACCGCAGAGGAAGACAAAGCTCGCCGTTTTCGACTTTGATGGCACGTCCATCGACGGCCAATCTGGCGCGCTCTTCTCGGTGTACCTGTGGCGTCACGGTCTTATGTCCGTCCCCCGGGCCCTCGCGCTCGCCTGGTGGGGCCTGCGCTACAAGCTGCATCTTCCCCAAAGCCAGGATGAGGCCCGCGAGCTTGTCTTTGGCGCGCTGGAGGACTTGAGCCACCGGGACATCGATAAGGTCATGCACGAGTTCTACGAGAGCACCCTCAAGGATCGGTATCGCCCTGAGGTTGCCGCAGAGGTCGCAAAGCGGCACAACGAAGGCTGCGTTACGCTGCTCGTCTCGGCCACATTTGCCCCCATTGCCGCAGACGCCGCCAGGGCGCTCGGCATGGACGACTACATCGCCACCGGCATGGAGCGTGACGCCGAGGGCAACTACACGGGGCGCGTCGAGGGAAACGTGGTGCAGGGCCCCGAGAAGGTCGCGGCAGTCACGCGCTGGGCAGATGCCCACCTGGGCAGGGGCGCGTGGACGCTTGCATACGCCTATGGCGACCACCATACAGATGCAGCGCTTCTCTCGTCCGCCACAAAGGGCTACGCCGTGTGTCCGGGAGAAACGCTTAGGAAGTTGGCGCGGCAGCATGGGTGGGAGATCCTCGACTGGGGGGACTCTCCAGCAAAGATGAGCCGAAGGAGAGGCTAGCCCATCGGGCTGCCAGGAGGTAGCAATGGAAATCTCGAGAAAGACAGATTACGCGCTCCGCATGCTTGCGGCTCTCGTTCAGAACCCCGACGGCGTGGTCTCGGTGCGCACCGCGGCGAAGGACAACGACGTTCCCTATTCGTTCGCGCGTTCCATCCAGCATGACCTTGCGCTGGCGGGCATCGTCGAGAGCACGCGCGGAGCTCACGGAGGTATGAAGCTTGCCGTCGACCCGCGAACCACGTCGCTTCTCAAGCTCGTCGAGGCGGTGCAAGGTCCCATTCTCATTGCCGCCTGCGATTACGCCGGAGAGGACGGCGGCCCCTGCCCGCGCATGGCCGAGTGCCACTTCAACCCCGTCTGGTGCAATGCTGAGCGCATGCTGCGCGCCTACTTTGATTCCGTGACCCTCTACCAGGTTGTGATGGAGGGCAAGATGCCGCAGATGACAGGCTCGTTCAAACTTGTGGCCAGCAAGCGCAAGCCTAAGGCCACGGACGAGTAATGCCGTCCGCTGCAGATCCCGGTGCCCTGCCAACCGCGGATGCGCTCGCCTCGTTTCGCGCCACGGTGCTGGCCCGTGGGCGCGAGCTCTATCGCGATTTGCCCTGGCGTCGCACGAGAGACCCCTATGCCATCTGGATTTCGGAGGTCATGCTCCAGCAGACCCAGGTCTCGCGCGTCGACGGTCGCTGGCAGCACTGGCTGCAGCTCTTTCCCACGGTCGACGCCCTGGCCGCCGCGGACTCCGCAGACGTTCTGGATGAGTGGCAGGGGCTGGGCTACAACAGGCGGGCCCTCTCGCTCTGGCGTGCGGCGCAGGAGGTCTCGGCGTCAGGCGGCCGCATACCGTCTGACGAGGCTGCCCTAAAGGCGCTTCCCGGTGTGGGCCCGGCGACGGCTGCGGGAATCCGCGCGTTTGCCTTTGACCTGCCCGGGGTCTACCTCGAGACAAACGTGCGCACCGTTCTTCTCCACGAGCTCTTCCCCCGCGAGGAGAGCGTGCCAGACGCGCGGCTGGTGCCCATCGTGTGCGCCACGTGCCCGCCGGACGCCAGTGACCCAGTGGATGACCCGCGCACCTGGTACTATGCGCTTCTCGACTACGGCGCGCACCTCAAGGCGACCGTTCCCAACCCTTCGCGACGGTCTCGCTCGCACGTGCGACAGTCGCGCTTCGAAGGCTCCCACCGGCAGAAACGCGCCGAAGTCCTGCGTATCCTCCTCGCTCACCGAGCCGACCCGCGCGGGGGCGTGGACCTTGATACTCTTTGCGTGGAGCTTTCGCGCGAGGAGCGTGTGGCGGGTAGAAAAGACGTGGGGACGTCGGATGCCCAAGCGTTGCTGACGGAACTCGCGAGGGAGGGTTTTTGTCATAATAACGGTAACATTTGGTGCACCTGATGCTACCATATGGGTTACCTGCGCATGCAGGAAGGGACACGGGAACCAAGTCCCAACGTTTCCCCTGGCAGGGGAAGGAGAGGAGCAGTAATGGCAGTCGATTTCGAGAACTCGCAGACCAAGAAGAACCTCGAGGCGGCGTTTGCTGGCGAGTCGCAGGCAAGCCGCAAGTACTCCTACTATGCCAGCAAGGCTAAGAAGGAGGGCTACGTCCAGATTTCCGACATCTTCACCGAGACCTCTGGTAACGAGTCCGAGCACGCCAAGCTCTGGTTTAAGTACCTGCACGGCGGCGACGTGCCCGACACCCTGACCAACATCAAGGACGCTGCGGCCGGCGAGAACTACGAGTGGACCGAGATGTACAAGGGCTTCGCCGAGACCGCTGACGAGGAGGGCTTCAAGGAGATCGCTGCCAAGTTCCGCCTGGTTGGCGAGGTCGAGAAGCACCACGAGGAGCGCTACAACAAGCTTGCTGAGCGCGTCGAGAAGGGCGAGGTCTTCAACCGTCCGGGCGTCAAGGTCTGGAAGTGCCTCAACTGCGGTCACCTGCACGTTGGCCCCGAGGCCCCCAAGGTTTGCCCCGTCTGCGGCCACCCGCAGAGCTACTTCGAGGAGCAGGCGATCAACTACTAGCGCCTGCCGCGTAGGGTCGCTGCACCCGTTCCGCATTCGCCGGAACGGGTGCTTTTTTGTGTGGATGGGCGCCACGGAGGCTGTCCAGATGGGAGAATTTGCAGGTAAAACCATATCTATTCAATCGATAGCCAGTTGTTGACATCCACTGTATCAATAAGGGTGGATTTCTCGATTGCAAGCGATAACATGCAGGTCATGGAAAAAACGATGACATACTCAGCGCTATCGGGAAGGCAGATGCCGTAGCCCGAGAAGAGACGCCGCACATGCGGTGACTGGTCTCGGGCTTCTCCGCTTCCCTTAAACGCCCGGCGCGTTTGCGCCACCACACAAAGGAGAACATCATGGCTTTCGAACTCAACCCCAACTTCGCCAAGGATCCCGAGAAGCACTTCAACACCCTGCAGGTCCACGCCGGCTGGTCACCCGATCCCACCACCGGCTCTGCGGCTCTCCCCGTCTACGCCTCCGCGGCCTTCGAGTTCAAGGACGCCGAGGACGGTGCCGCCAAGTTCGCCCTAACCCGCCCCGGTAACGTCTACGGTCGTCTGACCAACACCACCACCGATGCTGTTGCAGCTCGCGTGGCTGCCATCGAGGGCGGCACCGGCGCCGTTGCCGTCGCTTCTGGCCACGCGGCCGAGATTCTCGCCCTCACCAACCTGGTGGGTGCGGGCGACGAGATCGTTGCCTCCGACTCGCTCTACGGCGGCACCTGGAACATCTTCCTGCACACCCTTGGTGACCTGGGCGTGAAGACCACCTTTGTCGAGAACAACGACATTGACGCCTTTGTTGCCGCTACCACCCCCAAGACCAAGCTTTGGTACGTCGAGACCATCGGCAACCCCCTGGTCGACGTCGCCGATGTCCCCGCTATTGTCGAGGCCGCCAACTCGCTGCCTTCGCCGGTGCCCGTCTTTGTGGACAACACCTTTGCGACTCCGTACCTCTATCGTCCCGCCGAGGATGGCGCGGCCGTCGTGATTGAGTCCCTCACCAAGTGGATTGGCGGCCACGGTGCCACGCTGGGCGGCGCGGTCATCGACACCGGCAAGTTCAACTGGAAGCAGGATCCCGAGAAGTGGTACACCCTTGCCAAGCCCGATCCCTCCTACCACGGCCTGGTCTTCGCTGATGCAGCTCCTGCAGCGCCCTTCGCCACTCGCGTGCTTGCCAACAAGCTCCGCGACTTTGGCCCCACGCTCTCTCCGTACGCGGCCCAGCTCATTGGCCTTGGCATCGAGGACCTGTCCCTGCGCGTCCAGCGTCACTCTGACAACGCGCTTGCTGTTGCCAAGTACCTCCAGGCGAACCCCAAGGTTTCTTGGGTGCGCTACTCCGGACTCGAGGGCGATCCCTCTCACGAGGTTGCAAGCCGCATCCTTCATCACGGCTTTGGCGGCGTAGTGGTCTTTGGCGTCAAGGGTGGTCGCGAGGCTGGCCTCAACGTGGTGAACAACGTGAAGCTCTTCACGCACCTCGCCAACGTGGGCGACGCGAAGTCCCTCATCATTCACCCCGCCTCCACCACGCACTCCCAGCTCACGCCCGAGCAGCTTAAGGCAGCGCACCTCTCCGAGGACCTCATCCGACTCTCCGTTGGTATCGAGGACGTCGACGACATCATCGCCGACCTCGACCAGGCGCTCGCCAACGCGTAGGTTGCTGGTAGCGACTCGCCAGTCACCTCACGATTCCGACGCGCTTTCATAGCTGAGACAACCCGCCCTCCGGCGCCGATTTGACGCCGGAGGGCGGGTTTCGTACGTATTTGCTGCTGTAACGGGTCCTGTGGCGCCGGGTTGATGCCACGGCGAGGGTTACGTACGCACCTGCTGCCGGAACGTTCCTTGTGGCGCCAAAACGACGCCACAGCGAGGGTCTCGTACGCACTTGCTGCTGAAACGGCCCTTGTGGCGCCAGATTGGCGCCGCAGCGAAGGTTTCCGCAGCACTTGCTGCCAATAGCGG
>CAJMLD010000059.1 GCA_905214175.1 uncultured bacterium | reverse complement strand
ATCTATCGTCTGTTCAACCCGTACCTGGTCCGCGGCACGCACCTCTTCACCACCGACAAGGCCGAGTACGAGTACCTCTCTAGCCTTGGCTGGAGCCCCGAGAACGTTGCGTTCTACGGCCTGAAGGACGAGGCCGCAAAGTCCGAGTAGCATCACGCGAGGCCATAGCAGCAGCCTGTTGGCTGTGTAGCTGGGCGGCCGTCCGGGATCCGGGCGGTCGCCCTTCTCGTCCGCGGGATTGAGTTACCTGGTAAAGCAATCCCGTTGCCCGGTAAATCAATCCCGCGGCACAAAAATCCCCCGGCGACGCGAGTTGCCGGGGGATACAAGACTGCGCTGGCAGCCGGTCTTACTTCTTGGCCTTGCCCTGGTTGGCGACGGCGTTGATCTTGGCCTCGATGGTGGCCGGGTCGCCAATGTAGTGCTTGTCGAGGATGTTCCAGTCCTTGTCGAAGGTGTAGGAGCAAGGAACGCCCGTGGGGATGTTGACCTTGAGGATCTCCTCGGGGGTGAGGTGCTCGAGCTGCATCACGAGGGCGCGCAGAGAGTTGCCGTGGGCGGCGATAAGAACGCGCTTACCGCTCTCGAGCTGCGGCTTGATCTCCTGCTCAAAGTACGGCCACGCGCGAGCGATGGTGTCCTTCAGGCACTCGGTGTAGGGGAGGTCCTCCTGCGGGACGTCGCGGAACATTGCCTGGACGTGCGGGTCGCGCTCGTCGCCGGGCGTGAGCGCGGGCGGCTGGACGTCGAAGGAGCGGCGCCAGATGAGGACCTGCTCCTCACCGTGCTCCTCGGCGGCCTTGGCCTTGTTGAGGCCCTGGAGCGCGCCGTAGTGACGCTCGTTGAGGCGCCAGGTCTTGTGGACGGGCAGCCACGCGCGGTCCATCTGGTCAAGGACGATGTTCAGCGTGTGGATGGCGCGCTTGAGCAGCGAGGTGTAGCAGACGTCAAAGTCGAAGCCCTGCTCCTTCAGTGCCTTGCCGCCGGCAGCCGCCTCCGCGCGGCCGGTGTCGGTGAGGTCGACATCGGTCCAACCGGTGAAGAGGTTGAGCTTGTTCCACTCGGACTCGCCGTGACGAATGATCACGAGGTGCATGTTCTGGTCGTCAGCCATGGGCTTCCCTTCTCTTGGGCTTTTTCGTGCGCTTCCGCACACCTGTAGATAGTATGACGCAAAAGGGTATAGTTGACATAGGTTAACTTGAAGCTTACATGAGGGAGGCAGCTATGAATCCCCTTGATGTTGTCATTGTCCTTGCGGTGGCCGCAGTGGTGGCGCTGTGCGTGCGCTCGATTGCCCGTGGTGAGACAAGCGAGTGCAGCACCTGTGGTGATGCCGGCTGCACGGCGCGCTACACCGGCGGGCACTGCCGTGCCGCCGATGACATGCTCCGCCGTGCCAACGAGGCGCTCGACAAGCCCGCGCACCCCAGGGCTGGATAGGCACCACAGCGCTGGATGGTTCGCCAAATAGGGGCCGCTGTGGTTGCCCCAACGTGTCTCCCACGTCATAATTCCCTCCGATGGGAAGGTGGAAACAGGCACGAAATACGGTTGTGGGAACGTAGGTATGATTGAGCAGTACCTGCGCCCGTGCCGTCGGGAGGAGACCCATGAGCACCGAGAAGGACATTGATTTCGTTCTGCGCACCGTTGAGGAGCGTGACATTCGCTTTGTGCGCCTGTGGTTCACAGACGTGCTGGGCACGCTGAAGTCGTTTGCGATCTCGCCGGAGGAGCTTGAGGAGGCGTTCGAAGAGGGTATTGGCTTCGACGGCTCGTCGATTGACGGCTTTGCTCGCCTCGAGGAGTCGGACATGCTGGCCTTCCCGGATGCGGAGACGTTCCAGCTTTTGCCTTGGCGTCCCACCGAGAGCGGCGTGGCGCGCGTGTTCTGCAACATCTGCACGCCTTCGCGCGAGCCGTTTGCCGGCGACCCGCGCGGATGCCTCGAGCGCGTCTTCGAGCGCGCGGATCGCGAGGGCTACGTCTTCAACGTGGGTCCCAAGATCGAGTACTTCTACTTTGACAATGATGTGGACCCCGTGCCTCTCGACACCGCCGGCTACTTTGACCTTACGCCGAGCGACGTGGCCAACGACCTGCGCCGTCAGACCACGCTCACGCTGGAGAAGATGTCCGTCCCCGTGCAGTACTCCTTCCACGGCGGCGGTCCGTCCCAGAACGTCATCGAGCTGCGCTTCACCGAGGCCGTGAGCTGCGCCGATAACATCATGTCTTCTCGCCTGGTCATCAAGCAGGAGGCGGCGGCCGAGGGGCTGTTCGCGTCGTTTATGCCCAAGCCCCTCTCGGATGCGCCGGGCTCCGCCATGTTCCTGTACCTCTCGCTCTTCGACCACGACGGCGAGAACCTCTTCTGGGCGCCCAAGACCGAGCACCCCGCGCACCTCTCCGAGCTGGCGCAGCACTTTGTGGCGGGCCTTCTCCGCTACGCGCCCGAGTTCACGCTGGTCACCAACCCCACGGTGAACTCGTACAAGCGCTTCATCACCTCCGGCGAGGTCCCCAACTACGCCACGTGGGGGCGCAAGAACCGCTCCGCGCTGGTGCGCATTCCTACGCACAAGCCCGGCAAGCACGTGGCAACGCGCGTCGAGCTGCGCAGCGCCGACAACACCGCCAACCCGTACCTTGCGCTGGCCGTTACGCTGGCTGCGGGCCTCAAGGGCATCGAGGACGAGCTTGTGCTTCCCGAGGAGGCTACGGTTGACACCTTCTCGCAGAGTGAGCGCGAGCTTGCTGCCAAGGGTATCGAGCGTCTGCCGCGCACGCTGGGCGAGGCGGTCGATCGCTTCGAGGAGTCAGAGCTCATGCGCGAGACGCTGGGCGAGCACATCTTCAACTACCTCGTGGAGAGCAAGCGCCGCGAGTGGGAGGAGTTCTGCACTACCGTTACCGACTGGGAGCGCGTCCACTACTACGGCGGCGTGTAGGCCGCGGCCTTCTCGCCGAGAGCTGCATTGCGCATTGCGGCGCCCGCCGGAAACCCGGTGGGCGCCTTTCTCGTGAGACAAAGGTGAGACAAAGGGACAGTCCCTTTGTCTCATTTTTGGCGCCGCGTTCTTGAGCGAGGGCAGGCTTCTTCAGCACGAGAAGGGCGTTTCGGCTTCCCGGTATCCCGTCGGGGGCTTCGACCCGTCCTCTCAGGACTTGGGCTTCCCTCCCTTCCCTCCTCCTTCGACGTCTCCGACGCGGATTATTGCGCGTTATTCCTGAGAATTAATTGCTCAACTGGGCGTATGTCGCAGTGGCGAGAAATAACGCGCAATAAATTCGGCGGATAGGGCGGGTCGCGTGGGTAGAGCGGCAGTGCTGGCGGTGCGGGATGCGCCAGCTCTTGGGTCCTTCAATCACCTTCGATCGGAGATTAGCCCCCTTTCTTAGAACGGGTTCGTGGCAACTGGGCAAACATCGAAGTCGTTTAAGAAATAGAGCTAAACTCTGCGGACACGCGGCGCAAGCTGGAGGACGGTGGCCGCCAGCGGCGTTGTTTGATAAGCGAGAGGGGTGCGGCGTCTCGGCTCGTCTCAGCACTTCAGGTTGGCAGCAGTTTTGGTTGAAACCCTTATGTGACCGTGCAAATATAGCAATTCGCTGACCTGCGGTTTATCAATACTCGAACTACTCGATACTCGGGGGTACCACGAAAAACCGTATCCCAATCGTCAATGTCTGCCAACTCGACCACGCGGGCTCAGTGGAGCCTCGTCGCTCCTGCCGTCACACACGCCTGCCCATAGACTCCACTTATGCGCTTTGTTGCATAGGAATTCAATGACCCATACAGATAATGGTCAGAATATTCCATAGAATGGCATAACAATAGACAATAATGCATAAATAATCGAAAAACGGCAGTTCACTCTTTGTCAATCTTGTTAAGAAACCGCGCCGCGCCGCCGTTCGCGGAGCCGTTGAGCCAAACTACTTGACCAACGGAGGGGTGGTATCAAGGCCGTAATGTTCCCCTCACGTCAGAGAGAAGAGCATCTCATGAAGCAGCTCGCGTCACTCACGCGCCGCGATTTTCTCGCGTGCGCAATGGCAGCCATGGGCACGGCGGCACTCGCCGGATGTGGCTCCGCGTCGTCCTCAACGGGCACCTCTAGCACCTCTACCAGCGCATCAACAACATCAGCCTCGCAGGACACCTACACCCTGGTGAAGGACGGGCAGCTCACCATTGCGTCTGACCTTGCCAACCCGCCTCTTGACTACACCGACACCTCGACCAACGAGCCTGCGGGCTTCGAGGTCGAGCTCATGCAGGCCATTGGCGAGAAGCTCGGCCTTACGAGCGTGTACCTCTCGCCCGTGAAGTTCGACACCATCATCCCCACCATCAAGCAGGGCGGCACGGCCGACGTGGGCGTCTCCAACTTCACCATCACCGACGAGCGCAAGCAGGAGATCGACTTCACCGACCCCTACCTTGACTCCAACCAGGGCCTTGTGACCGCAAAGACCGCCACCAAGACCACGCAGGACGACCTCAACTCCGCAGACGTCAAGGTGGCCGTGCAGGCCGGCACCACCGGCGAGTCCTGGGTCGAGGAGAACCTCCCCAACGCCACCCTGGTCTCGCTCGACGACCCGGTCGTGGCGCTCACGGGCGTCCAGTCCGGCCTCTACGACGCGGCCGTGGCCGATCTTCCCGTGGTCCAGTACCTCGTGAACAACTCCTTCACCGACTGCCAGGTCTCCATCGAGATCCCCACGGGCGAGCAGTACGGCATCGTTGTCTCCAAGGACAACCCCGCGCTCACGAGCGCGATCAACGACGCGCTGGCTCAGCTCGACCAGGACGGCACGCTGAAGGACCTCAAGACCAAGTGGTTTGGCTCTGACCTGTAACGGTATGTGTCCACCGCCTGTAACGTTGTGCGGCAACAATAGGGGACATGCACTGCCCGTCATCGGACGGGGGGGAAAGGAAGAAGGGAACACCATGAAGAATTCCATGAGCAGGCGTCAGTTCATTCTCGCTGCAGGTGCCCTTGCGGGCAGCGCGGTGCTCGCGGGTTGCGGTGGCAGCTCCACCAGCAGCTCCAGCACGTCTACCAGCGCGGACTCGTCTTCGAGCAGCGCGTCCTCGAGCGACGACTCCTACACGCTCGTGAAGGACGGCACCCTGACCGTCGTGGCCGAGCTGGGCTTTGCCCCGTTTGAGTACATGAACGACAAGACCGGCGACCCTGAGGGCTTCGACGTCGACGTCATCAACGCCGTCGCGGACAAGATGGGCCTCCAGTGCGAGTATCTGCCCAACCAGAAGTTCGACACCCTCGTGCCCCTCATCAAGCAGGGTGGCAAGGCGGACGTCTCCATCGCCGCCATCACGATTACCGACGAGCGCAAGGAGTCCGTCGACTTCTCCGAGCCCTACCTCGATTCCAACCAGGCCATCGTTGCCCTGAAGGGCTCCGCCGAGACCAGGGAGACCCTGAACGACGCCTCCAAGCAGGTTGTCTGCCAGGGCGGCACCACGGGTGACGACTGGATCACCGAGAAGCTCCCCAACGCCACGCGCGTGCCCGTCGACGATGTCACGGCTGCCCTCACCGGCGTCCAGACTGGCCTCTACAACGCGATGGTCGTTGACCTCCCCGTTGCCAAGTACATGCTCACCAACTCCTTCTCCGACCTCGAAATCGTCGAGGAAATCGCCACGGGCGAGCAGTATGGCATCGCGGTCTCGAAGGACAACCCCAATCTCACGAAGGCCATCAACAAGGCGCTCGAGGACATCAAGAGCGACGGCACGATGGACTCCATTGAGACCAAGTGGTTTGGCTCGACCATCTAGCGAGCGACATCAGGAACGCAATCAACGGCGGGGCCACACGGCCCCGCTTTCCAGTCAGGAGCAAAGATCACCTTGGCACACTTGCATGAGAACGCCTTGACGAGAGGGGATGGCAGCCGCACACGGCACGGGCACGCACTCGCCCTTGCGGCCGCGCTCGTTCTTGTCGCTACCCTCGTGGCTCTTCCCGCGAGCGCGCTGGCCATGTCCACCAATGATGCGACAGCGCGTCCAAACGAGGACGGCGGAACCGGCGTCATTGGCGCGATGGACACGCGTCTCACCTGGGAGGGCACTGTCGGTGACAACGAGGAGGTCTCCTCGATCACGTTGAGCCTTCCCGAGGGGGCAACCTTTGACCACTCAAGCACGCGCATCACCGTGCTTGACGGTCTCACCCGCACGAGCATCGACGGTACCGCGACTTCCTCGGGCAACTCGGTGAGCGTGCAGTTCTCGGAGAACATCCCCGCTGGCTCGCTTGTGCGCCTCGAGATTACCAACATGCAGTTCCCCGCAGAGGGCGGCGACTACGTGGTCTCGGGAAGCTACACCACCGCAGACGGCCAGTCCCACACGCTCGACGACTCCGCGGCCATCACGGTGATTGCCAACACGCCGCTTCAGGCGGCCGTGAGCTGGCTTGACGCCCAGCCCTGGGTCGCGGCTTGGAACTCCAACCCGTTCCTGGGCATGTTCTTCAAGCCCCAACTGCTCCTGACGTCGTTTGCCTCGCTCTTCCCCGGCTGGCTCGTCTGCCTGGGTATCGTTCTTGCCTGCTACCCGTTTGCAATCGTGCTTGGCCTGACCTTTGCCATGCTCAAGACCAGCCGCCACAAGGTGCTGCGCGCCATCGCCATCTGCTACATCAACATTTTGCGCGGCACGCCGCTCTTCCTACAGATCTACATCATGTTCTTTGGCCTGCCCATGGTTGGCATCAACATTGACAACAACGTCCTGGGCGTAATCGTGATGGCCGTGAACTCCTCGGCGTACCTGGCCGAGATCTTCCGCGCGGGCATCCAGTCTATCCCTCAGGGCCAGTACGAGGCAGCGGCCTCCCTGGGCATGAACGGCTTCCAGACCATGACATCCATCATCCTGCCGCAGACCGTGCGCCGCGTCATTCCCACGGTTACCAGCGACTTCATCACGTCCTACAAGGACACGTCGCTGCTCTCCTCGGTGGGCGTCATGGAGCTCATGATGTTCTCGAAGAACCTTACCACCACCTCGGGCAACATCACGCCGTACATGGCTGCCGCCATCTACTACCTCATCGTGACGCTGCCGCTCATCAAGATTGTTGGCATCATCGAGAACAACATCGCCCGCTCCGAGCGTGGCGGCGGCCCCAGGCCCAAGCGTCGCGTCGCTACTGGGGCGTCGAAGGAGTCCAAGGAGGCTGAGAAGGAGCTGGCTGCTTCAGCCGTGGTTTCCCACGCCGAGGCTAGCAAGCCCACCGGCGACGTATTCGCGGCCCTCTCGGCGCCGTTTGTCTCGCATCCCACCGTCGACCTTGGAGGTGTCGCAGATGGCGAGTAAGCACCATCATTCGCACGAGGACGTGCCCGCCGTCCCCGATGCTCTCTCTGCCGAGGAGGCGGCCCGTCTCGCCTTTGCCTCGGACCAGACCCTCACGAAGCACCACTTCACCGAGGGCGAGCACCCCATTGTGCGCATCGAGCACCTCAACAAGTCCTTCGATGACACCAAGGTCCTGCGTGACGTCAACCTTGATGTGTGGCCAGGCGAGGTCGTGGTGGTCCTGGGGCCGTCCGGCTCGGGCAAGTCGACCATGCTGCGCTGCATCAACCTGCTCGAGACCCCCACGGCCGGGCACATCCTCATCGAGGACCAAGAGATCACGGGCCAGAGCAAGACCGACGTTAACAAGCTGCGCCGCGAGGTTGGCATGGTGTTCCAGTCGTTCAACCTCTTCCCGCACCTCACCGCCAAGCAGAACGTGATGATTGGCCAGACCAAGGTCCTCAAGCGCTCCAAGGAAGACGCCGAGGCCGAGGCCATAAAGCAGCTCACGGCCGTTGGCCTTGCGGACCGCGCCGACTTCAAGCCGCCCCAGCTCTCCGGTGGCCAGCAGCAGCGTGTTGCCATTGCTCGCGCCGTGGCCATGCACCCCAACGTGCTGCTCTTCGACGAGCCCACGAGCGCTCTTGATCCGGAGCTGGTGCGTGGCGTCCTCGACGTCATTCGTGACCTTGCCGAGAACTCCGGCATGACCATGATCGTAGTCACGCACGAGATGGACTTTGCCCGCGAGGTCGCCGACCGCGTGGTCTTCATGGAGGACGGCGTGGTGGTCGAGCAGGGCGTGCCCGAGAAGGTCTTCGACCATCCCGAGAACGCGCGTACGGCCGAGTTTTTGGGTTCCATCGGCTAGCGGAGGGCTCGCACCGCGGCTGTCGTGGCCTGCTAATATTGATGTTTTAGGGACGAT
>CAJMLD010000058.1 GCA_905214175.1 uncultured bacterium | reverse complement strand
TTGTCGGGGTCAAACTCGTCCTCGATCTCGCCCACCATCTCCTCGACGATGTCCTCGATCGTAATGACACCAGCTGTGCCACCGTACTCGTCCACCACGATGACCATCTGATCGTGGCTCGACTGCATCTCGGAGAGCAGCGGGATGATGTCCTTGGTGTCGGGCACGAAGTCTGGCGTGCGCATATGGCGCGAGATCTTCTCATCCCCGCGGCCGTCGTCAATGATGGGCGAGATGAGGTCTTTGATGTGGGCGATGCCCACGATGCGATCGACGTTGCCGCGGTAGATGGGGATGCGGCTGAAGCCCGTGCGGCGCATGACGGAAAGCACCTCGTTGAGCGTGGCATCCTCGCGCATGGCACACATGTCCACGCGCGGCACCATGACCTCGCGGGCGATGGTGTCGCCCAGGTCGATGACCTCGTGGATCATCGACTTCTCCTCGTCGGAGAGCTCGTCGGAGTCGGTGACCATGTATTTGATCTCGTCCTCCGAGACCTCCTGGCGGTCCTCGGCAGACTTCACGTGGAGTAGGCGCGCGAGGCCGTTGGCGCTCGCGGAGGTGAGCCAGATGAGCGGTTTAACGACGTGCGAGAAGCCGCGCAGGAAGCCTGCAACGCGCTTGGAGACGCCCTCGGCGTCGGCCATGGCGATGCGCTTGGGCACAAGCTCGCCCACCACGATGGAGAAGTACGACACGATGAGGGTGATGAGCACCGTGGCCAGGCCGTTTGCGAGGCCAAGATCCATGCCAAAGCCCGAGAGCCACATGCCAAACGGCTCGGAGAGGCTGGTGGCTGCGAACGCGGACGAGAAGAAGCCAACGAGCGTGATTGCGACCTGGATGGCGGCGAGGAACTGCGTGGGGTCCTCAATCATGTCCGCGACGGTGGCCGCCCTTGCGTCACCCTCCTCGGCATCATGATCGAGCAGCACCTTCCGTGCGGTGGAAAGTGCCATCTCCGACATCGAGAAGTACCCGTTCACCAGGGTGAGCAGAAACGTGACGAGAATCGATAAGGCTATGTCCATGCGCGAGTGCGCAACCTCCTTGGACGACACGGGTGCGGCTGCGGGCCGGGTGGCGGCAGTCGCGGCTGTTATCTGATTCTATAAGAAATACCCGCTGGACGCCGAGTTACGCACGAGTCGTAACCCAATAGTACGTATCGTCTTTATGCGTTCTCGCAGACGTCACACGCGGCTGATACCATGTGTGGCCCGAAGGCCACCCACCGAAGGGAGCGTCGTGGCAGAAAACAGCGACAACACTCGCGACCCGTTGGACCCCATTCCCGATGTCGACTGGGCGATGGAGATGGGGGACACCGAGGACGGTCTGGGGCCCATCACGTATGACCAGCCGAGCCCCGACGCAGAGGCCGGGCACACGCGCGTCATGCCCGTGGCCGCTTCCAGCGCCCTCACGGGCGATACGAAACCCAGCCTGCTTCGTCGTGAATCAGCTGGTAGCTATGGGTATGGGGGTGGCGAAAGGACGCGCGGCTATGGTGCGGGTGCTCGCGCGCGCGACTTGGAGCCGCGCGCGCAGGGCACGAAGCGCCGCCCCGAACGGCCTCGCCACGGTTTTCTGAGCTTCATTCTGTGGCTCGTGATGCTTGCCTGCCTGGGGCTTATGGCAATTAGGTGCCTTCCTGCCTCGTACTCCGACGGACGCGCGGTTCCAGAGCTCGTATCGTTCGTGCCGATCCTGTTTGCCCCCGTGCTTGCGTGCCTGGTACTGGCGGCCCTCTGGCGACGCCGGGTCCTGGTTGTCGTGAGCGCCGCCGCACTCGCAACTATTGCTGTGTGGCACATTGGATACTTCGTGCCAACGTCGCGCGTGAGCTCGTCGGCGGTTGCCAGCGTGCAGGCTTCGGCCTCGGCCAGCGACGGCGCGGCGCGCATCATGACGCTCAACACGTACAACGGCAACGCTTCGGCGGCGGAGATAGTCGCCCTGGTAAAGAGTCACAACGTGGAGGTCCTCTGCCTCGAAGAGCTTACGGATGCCGAGGTGCAGGCGCTGAGCGCGGCGGGGCTCGATGAGGTCCTGCTGTATCACGTGATCTCCGACGCCGCATCGGAGATCAACAACGGAGGGCGCAACGGCATATGGACAGCAGCCCCCATGTCAAACGTGTCCACCAACCTGCTCCCTATTGACACGAGCTCGATGCCCGCCGCCGACATCGTAGTGGGCGGGACAACCGTGCGCGTTGTAGCCGTACATCCCAACTCGCCCGTACGCGGCGCCCAGGACGAATGGAGCGAGGGTCTTTCGGTTATCCAGTCCCTTTCGGGCTACAACCACGCCTATCTGCTGTGCGGGGACTTCAACTCGACATGGGACCATGCGCGCTTTCGCGAGCTTTTGGGCAATACGTTTGTGGATGCCGGGGAGCAGAGCGGGCAGGGATTCCACATGACCTATCCCTCGAACAGCAAGGTCCCCTCGCTTATCGAGATAGATCACTTTGTGTACTCGAAGTCCTCGGGCATCGTGGTGAGCAACCTTGAAGCTGTCGCGATCACCGGAGCAGACCATCGCGCGCTGATCGGAATCCTCGAGGCATCCTAGCGCGGCGCCCGAGGCGTCCCACCTTGCACAAAAATGCTCTATCGGACGGCGTTTTCTCCGTCCTTGCACAAAAAGGCTCTATCGGACAGCGGTCTCATCGCTTCAATATCAAACTCTTAACTAGGTTTTCATAGATATGCATATTTTGATATAAGTATGCACGGTTATGCAAATGTAGTTGCATGTTTGATATTAGGTCGTCGACACCACTGTCCGATAGAGCCTTTTTATGCAGCGAAACCGTTTTCGCCGTCCGATAGAGCTTTTTTGTGCATGAGCAGCCTGCGGCGCGAAACGGCGACCACCCCACGCGCCGTCAGACGGCCCAACCTACACCCAGCTTGTACCGAACAGCCTGTCGCAAAGATCGCGGCGCCGTGCAAGCATGTTCGCATTCATAGGATTGCGACGAATACCAAGTTGCCGCTCGAGCTCAGCGGTAAATGCG
Source organism: uncultured bacterium (assembly GCA_905214175.1). Taxonomy (GTDB): domain Bacteria; phylum Actinomycetota; class Coriobacteriia; order Coriobacteriales; family Atopobiaceae; genus Tractidigestivibacter. The sequence continues at coordinate 5,310 of CAJMLD010000058.1, read as the reverse complement.
TTGAGCGCTTCACCGCTCTTGAGGATTCCGTTCGTTAACGTCATGACCTTGTAGCCCATCGCCTCCAACGTCACGCGGCGACGCTCGTCTTTTGTCTTTTGCCGCGAGTTGAGATGGTCGTCATCGCTGTCGTATTCGCAGGCAACCTTAGCGTTCATCCAACAATAATCTGGCTTGATAGTTCGCTGGCCCGCAAGGGACCAAAACTCCTGGGGCACGGCCAGCTTTTTGTTCATGTCAAATCCACCGAGTCCAGCACCACCGGCCGGCCGTCCCAACAGGAAATAGATGGCGATGTCGGTTTCGCGTGGCGAATTTGAATTAGGGGCAGAAATTCCAAGCGCATCGCATGCGCTCGTAGCTCCGCGGACTCGAAGCGCGCGTGCAGCCAAAGCGTATTCCCTACATTCCTCGTAGCTCGCAAGTGGCTCGACGTCCCAAACCACGTCCTCGTGCGCCCAAGGAACCAGGCCGTATGTTCCCATGAGCTCACAGGCAACTTGCGCCAGAGCTATCGTGTCGAGAGAAGAGCCAAGCTGAGCAATCACCACGGGAGCACGGCATACATAGATGCCATCCCCAACTGCAACGAGCTGCCTGGATCCGAGAGGGACCCTCCACTTGTGAACACTCGCCTCCGCAAGAGAACGTCGCCCAAAGGAGCCGCCGCGCACCAAATCGATGGGCTGCCCATCTTCGCAGAGGCATAGGTTACGAGCGCGGGCAACCTGCTGCATGATGTCAAACGCACGTGAGCCGAACGCGGAACCGAACTCATACTCGCGCGCAGAATTCCCCGCGGAACGCATCGACCGCCAATACCGAAGCGCCGAGCTGGCCCCAATACAAATGCCGTCGCCATCCATGCTTCCCCCAAGGGACATGCCAAATCATCCGACGATGATACTGTAGCGCTAATTAAATCAAAATATTTTCTACGTTTTGAAGTTCGTTAGATGGTTTTCCGCAAAGTTACTGGTAGCACCCACCGTGTGACAGCTATCTGTCAGAAAGTGGTAAGTTCTCAGTCAGTAAGATGCAAGTGTCATCCACTACGCTTGAGCCATCGTGCAGCCAAGAGCATGGATGACCCGTCATGGCAGCAGGGCAACGCCAGGCTTCACGCCCAGCTCATGGGAGAGGACCCATCCCTCCCCTTCTAGTGCAGACGTAACCGCGCGAGCCCATGAAGAGGCCGGCCAGCAAATTGCTGGTCGGCCTGGGGGATCGAGTCCTATAGAAGCGCCGAGAAATGCAAGCGGGCCTACTTCTCGCCGGCGGCGCGCTTCTCGGCATACTCAGCGGCAAGCTTAGCCTGGATGTCGTGCGGAACCTGCTCGTAGCCCGAGAGCTCCATCTCGAACTCGCCCGTGCCGCGCGAGAGCGAGCGCAGGCGCGTGGCGTAATCCGTGACCTCTGCGTACGGGATGGTTGCCTCGATGGTGGTCTCGCCGGTGGCAACGCCCGTACCAGCGGACATGCCTTCGACGCGCCCGCGCGAGGCGGAGACGTCGCCCATCACGGAGCCGGCGTAGCTGTCGGGAACGGTGATGCGCAGGTGCGCCATGGGCTCGAGAAGCACCGGCTCTGCCTGGGCAACGGCCTTCTGGAAGCCAATGCGTGCCGCGGTCTTGAACGCCATCTCGTTGGAGTCCACGGGGTGGTACGAACCGTCATACACGGCGACCTTGACGTCGATCATGGGGTAGCCAGCCAGCACGCCCTCATGCATGGTCTCCTGCACGCCCTTGTCGATGGCTGGGATGAAGCCGCGCGGAATGTGCCCGCCAACAACCTCGTCCACAAACTCGTAGCCGTTACCGGGGTTGGGCTCGATGCGCAGCCAGCAGTCGCCGTACTGGCCGGCACCGCCAGTCTGCTTCTTGTGACGGCCCTGCGCGGAGGCCACGCGCCGGATGGTCTCGCGATACGGGATGCGCAGCGCCACGGCGTGCGCCGTCACGCCCGCGCGGTCCTCGAGGCGGTCGAGCAGCACGCTCACCTGCGCCTCACCGATTGCCGAGATGACCGTCTGACCGGTGTCCTCGTCGCGCTCGACCTTGAGCGTGGGGTCGGCGTCGGCGGCCTTCTCGAGAAACGCGTACAGCTTGCCCTCGGTGCCGCGCTTGTCGGGCTCGATAGCAATGCGGTAAAGCGAGTTGGGGAACCTGAACGCCGCCGCCTCGACCTTGCCGGTGACGGAGAGCGTGTCGCCCGTCATGGCCTCGAGCTTTGGCACCACTACAATGTCGCCCGCAGCAGCGCTCTGTACCTCCTCGGTGTCTCGACCGCACATGAGGTAGAGGTGCCCCAGGCGCTCGGTCTTGCGCGTGCGCGCGTTGGTGAGCTCGATGCCCGGCGTGAGGGTGCCCGCCAGCACCTTGAGGAAGGATAGACGCCCGTTCTGCGGGTCGTTGAGGCTCTTGAAGGCAAAGGCAACGGGGCGGTCGTCGTCAGGCGAGATGTCAAGCTGCTCGCCATTGACCAGCGGGATGCGACCAAAGTCTGCCATTGTGGGGAACCAGCCAACAACGGCATCCATAAGCGAGAAGAGCCCCTCCTCGCGCACGCAGGAACCGGCGAAGACGGGAACAAACACGCGCTCGGCCATGGCCTTGCCGAGAAGTCCCTCGAGCTCGGCCTGGGTGATCTCGCCTCCCTCGAGGTAGCGCATCATGAGCTCGTCGTCGGCCTCAACCACAAGCTCGGTGAGGTTGGCGCGCGCCTCATCGGCGGCGTCCTTGTACTCGGCCGGGACGTCGGTCACCACGGGCTTGCCGTTCTCGAGGTGGCGCGCCTTCATGTGGACCACGTCGATGACGCCGCCAAACGCGTCGCCGGTACCCATGGGGACGGTAACCGCGCCCAGGTTGTTACCGTAGTGCTCGCGCAGGTTCTCGAGCGTCATGTCGTAATCTGCGTCCGGACGGTCGCAGCGGTTCACGAAGATGGCACGCGCAAGCGAGAGGTTCTCGGCCGCATACCACAGGCGCGTGGTCACGGTGCCAAGGCCACCCGCGGCGTCGACCACAAAGAGAGCCGTCTCGCACGCGCTCATGGCCGCGTAGGCGTCGCCGACAAAGTCCGGATAGCACGGGGCGTCAAGTACGTTGATGCGAGTGTTTCCCCAGACGACGGGGGCTATGGTGGTGGAGATTGAGAAGCCGCGCTCGCCCTCCTCCGCGTCGTAATCCAGCGTGGGCTTGGTGCCGGCGTGGCCGCCCAGACGGGTCGTCTTGCCCGTCAGGTGCAGCATGGCCTCGGCCAGCATGGTTTTGCCCACGCCGCCTTGGCCCACAAGGACCACGTTCTTGACCTTCTCAGTGCTTGCTGTAGCCATGGTTCCTCCTCGAGCCGCATGCCAGGGCGGCATCGCCGAGGGGAAGCGCAACGGCGAAGCCACCGTGCCTTTGTCACTGCGCAGCATCCGCCGCGCGTTGGATTCACCTTACCCGCGTGAGCTGCGCCGGATTCGCTCGCATCGGGCAGCGTGGGCGCATGTGCCGCAGGCGCGATGGCGCAGGCGAGAAGGACGCTGCCGTCGCGGCGGGCACGTCCACGCCATAGCGACGAAAAAGGCCCCAGGCACGAAGCCCGGGGCCAGCAATTACGATGTGCCAAGAGCAAACCAGCCGCAGCTAGTCCTGCTTGACGGCCTCCTCGGCCTTGGCGTCCTCCTCGGCGATGAGCTTTGCCTTGAGGGAGATCTTCTCGTTGGACATCTTGTCCGCGTAGATCTTCTTGCCGGTGGGGTGCTCCTCAAGCCACAGGCGATCGGCCTCGGGAGCCCACTTCTCGGCGTAGGGCGTGGTGCGGGCGCACAGGTGGTCGACGTCCTCGGGCGAGATGTACTCCGTGGACTTTGCGTCGGCGGCATGCACGATCTTGGGCAGCATCTCGGGGTTCTCGAGCATGGGGCAAGGACGCAGCATGTTGTCGTTCCAGGGGTAGTTCTCGCGATAGGCCTGGAAGACGGGCTGACGCAGGCAGTCGAGAAGATCCTGATCCTTGATGTTGGCGTTGGAGTAGTGGATGAAGACGCACGGCTCCACGTCGCCCTTGGCGTTGATGTGGCAGAACACGCGGCCGCCAGCGATGCAGCCACCAACGTACTCGCCGTCGTTCTGGAAGTCCATCGCAAAGATGGGCTTGCCGCCGGTGATGCCGCGCACCTCGCGGATGCGGTGCAGCATGTACTCGCGCTGCTCGATGGTGGGCATGAGGTCGGCGTTGGCGCCCTCGCCCACGGGCATGTAGTGGAAGTACCAGGCCCAGCGGGCACCCTTGTTGATGATGAGGTCGAAGTACTCGTCGGACGTCACGGTCTCGGTGTTGGCGCGAGTATAGGCCGTAGAGGTACCAAAGAGCAGGCCGTTTTTGTGGAGAAGGTCCATGGCGCGCATGACCTCGTTGTAGGAGCCCTCGCCACGGCGGGCGTCGTTGGTATTCTCGTAGCCCTCAAGCGAGATGGAGAACACGATGTTGCCCAGGCGCTTGACCTCGTCGCAGAACGCCTGATCAATGAGAGACGCGTTGGTGAAGATGTTGAAGAGGCAGTCGTTGTGCTCCTCGGCAAGGCGCAGGACGTCCTTCTTGCGTACCAGGGGCTCGCCACCGGTCATCATGTAGAGGTGGCAGCCAAGCTCGGAGCCCTGCGTGATGATCTTGTCGCACTCCTCGTACGTGAGGTTCTGCCACTTCTCGTAGTCAGCCGACCAGCAGCCAACGCAATGCTTGTTGCAGGCGCTGGTGGGGTCGAAGATGATGATCCAGGGCACGTTGCACTGGTACTTGTCAGCGTTGGCCGTGGTGTTGCGCAGGCCACGGAAGGCAGCCTCGTAGCCACCGTTGAGAACGACGGTCTTGAGCACGTGCGGATCAGTCTCGTCGATGACGCTCCAGAGGAACTGCTCCCACTTGGAGCCAGGGTAGAGACCAGCCTTGAGGCCACGCGTGACGCCAGGGGCGGTGTCCTTGAGCAGGTTACCGGCCATGTTAATGAGCTTGTCGAGGTTCTTCTCGCGATCATCGCCAGAGGCGGCCTTGATGATCTGGTCGAGTGCGACGCTGAACGCCTTGCGCTCTGCCGCGTGGGCAATCTTTGACTGCATTTACGTGCTCCCTTGCTAATGCGCTTTGTGACACGCAGTTTTTGACCTGCGTTTAAATCTGAGAGAACTATACGCCCGGCACGGCAAACATACAAGGAAATTTTGGCCCCTGCGCTGGGAATACGTAGATGGCAAGGCCCGGGTGCCCAGCACGTTTGGTGCGTGTATGCTGAGAGTCACGCCTTGCACCAACTGCCCT
>CAJMLD010000057.1 GCA_905214175.1 uncultured bacterium | reverse complement strand
GCATTGTTCTCCTCGCCATCTGCCGCGGTCTCCGGGGTGGAGATGGGAGCGGCGTGCTTGGGTTTGTGGGGCTGCTTCTCGGCGGACGGGGTGGGGTCTGCGGCAGGGACGGGATCTGCGGCCTCGACCGGCGCGTAGGTCACATACGCGGTGGCGCGCTGCTGGCCAGGCTCGGGGTTCTCCTCGACCTTCTCGCCACCCTTGCTCGCGGCATCCTCGAGGCGCGCCTGGGGCGCCTCGCCCTTACCCACGAGCTTGGAGACCGCGCCGGCAACGGCACCCGCAGCACCCGCGACGCCCTTGCTCACCGTATCGGTCACGGCCGAGGCCGTGCCCGTAACCGTGGAGACGTCGCCCAGGATGGTGTTGAGACTGTCGAGACTCTGGGTGGCACCGTCAATGGTCTCCCCGGCCTTGACGAGAAGCGGGTTGACCTGCTTCATGGCGGGGTCAAGGTCATCGACCATGCCGTCCACCTTAGCAATGATAGGCTGCACCTGCGCGATGGTCTCGTTTGCCGAAGTAGTGACCTCGTCGACCGAGGCGCGCGCCTTACGGATGGTGAGCGCGAGCTCGACCACGGCCCAGATGGCAACAACGACAAGCACGACAAGGGCTATGTCCAGAGGACTCATCTTGTGTCCCTTCTCCTGCGACGCCCCCTCGTGTTTGTCGGGCGCGGCGCACCACACGTACGCCGACATTCTACCCGTTTGGATGGACTTGGTCGCATGCCAGACACCTGTCGGATGGCGAGACGCGAGGGACGAGCCGGGGTAACGCCGGGGTGACGCCACAGCGGGGGTTTCGTACGGGGTTGCTGCAGGAATACGCCTTGTGGTGCCAAATTGACGCCACAGTAGCGGTTTCGTACGCACTTGCTGCTGGAACCATCCTTGTGGCGCCGAAACGGCGCCACAAGGGCGACTTTGTACGGGGTTGCTGCTATAACTGGCCCTGTGGCGCCAAGGTCTCACCGGAGCCCGCTTCTCTCTGCCCAGAACGAAGCCGGGCCTCGAAAAAACGCACACCAAAACGACCGGTTACTACCAGCTTCCTGGGAAAACGTCGCTGAGAAGAGCCCGCCATTGTTTTGGTGGGCGCTTTTGTCCGGCGGGGGCCTCGCAGCCCCCGGCGCCAGCCGCGCCCCCGGCGCCTACGCGCGCGTGCCCTCGAACTGCATGCGGTAGTACCGCGCATAGGTGCCGCCGCGGGCGAGAAGCTCCTCGTGCGTCCCCCGCTCGACCACACGCCCGGCGTCAATCGTCGCGATTTCATCGGCGTCCTTGATGGTCGAGAGCCGATGCGCAATCACGATGGTCGTACGCCCACGTGAGAGCGACGCGAGCGACTCCTGCACCGCGTGCTCGGACTCATTGTCCAGGGCCGAGGTCGCCTCATCCAGGATGAGGATCTTCGGGTTCTTGAGAAAAACGCGCGCGATGGCGATGCGCTGCTTCTGTCCGCCCGAAAGCCTCGTGCCCCTCTCCCCCACCTGGGTCTCGTAGCCATCGGGCAGCGTCTTGATGAACTCCGCGATGTTGGCCTTCTCGGCAGCGCTCTCTATCTGCGCCATGGTCGCGTGTGGGTTGCCGTAGGCGATGTTCTCGGCGATGGTTCCGTCAAAGAGATAGACCTCCTGCTGCACAATGCCAATGGCCTCGCGCAGGCTCCGCTGCGTGACCGAGCGCACATCCTGTCCGTCGATGGTGATGGAGCCGGAATCAACGTCGTAGAAGCGCGGGAGAAGCGCACAGGTGGTGGACTTGCCGCCGCCGGACGCCCCCACCAGGGCAATGGTCTCGCCGGGGCGGATGTCCAGGTTGAGGCCACGAATGACCTCGGGGTTCTCGCCAGCGCCTTTGCCTTCCCCGTCCTCATACGCAAAGTGGACATCGTGGTACGAGATGGCGCCCTCGGTTACCTTGAGCGCCGGCGCTCCGGGGGCGTCCTCGATTTCGGGCTGGGAGTCGACCATCTCCTTGAAGCGGCGGAAACCGGCAATAGCCTTCTGGAAGGTCTCGGTGAAGTTGAGGATGTTCTCGATAGGTGTGGTGAAGAGCGAAATGTAGAGGGCGTAGGTGGCGAGGTCGGTGGCCTCCATCTGGCCCTGGGAGATGAGCCAACCGCCCATCACCACGATGAGCGTGTAGAGGATGCCCATGAGCGCGGCAATGCCGGCCTGGTAGCGCCCCATGGCACGATACATGCGAACCTTGGAGTCAAGGTAGGCCTCGTTGCTCTCGCGGAACTTCTCGCGCTCCACGTCCTCGGCGGCAAAGCTCTTGACCACGCGCACGCCGGAAAGGCTGTCCTCGAGACGCGAGTTCACGTTTGAGATGCGCACGCGGTTCTCGCGAAAGACGGCCTTCATCTGGAGGTTGGCGCGCAGGTTGTAGACCACGAGGACGGCGAGAACAACACCCAGGCATGCGGTGAGGGGCACATTGATAAACGAGAGGATGACGAACGAGCCAATGACCTCGATGGCACCGATGAGCAGGAACTCCGGGCCGTGGTGGGCCGCTTCGGAGATGTCGAAGAGGTCGCTGACCAGGCGGCTCATAAGGTCGCCGGACTTGTTGCGGTCAAAGAACGAGAGGCTCATGCGCTCGTAGGCGTCAAAGAGATCCTCGCGCATGCGGCTCTCCATGCGCGCACCCATGACATGGCCCCAGTAGGCCACAAAGTAGCGGCACCCAAAGCGCACCGCGTACATGACGACAAAACCAACGAGAAGGTAGAGAAGCGCAGAGGTGATAGCATCCGGACCTTCCCGGAAGAGACCTCCCGTGAGCGTGCGGAGGATCTGCGGGAAGGCGAGGTCGATGCCGGCGACGACGATGGCACAGATGATGTCGGCGATGAAGAGATGCATTTGACCGGCGTAGTAGCCGAGAAAACTGGAGAAGAGACCGCGGCGGCGGTGCGCCGTGGACCCAGAAGTACCGTTACCCATGCGTGAGGTTCCTATCTGCGATGTGAATGTTGTCCGCGCGACATCATAGCGGATGGGGCGGGTCGTCGGCGCGCCGCGACCGGGACGGGGGGACGCGAAGGATGCAGAAACCGCCGCTGCGGCGCCGTTCTGGCGCCGGAGGGCGAGTATTGGCAGCAGGCGCTGCGGAAACCTTCGCTGTGGCGCCGATTTGACGCCAGAGGGCACATTCCAGCAGCAAGTGCGTACGAAACCGCTACTGTGGCGTCAACCTGGCGCCACAGGACGAGTTCCCGCAGCCGACTGGGGCAACAACGCACATGAAAACGATACGGGCTTCTCGCCAGCGACGTTTTCCCAGGAAGCTGGTAGTAACCGGTTGTTTTGGCGTGCGTTATTGCAGGCTGGGGCCGCTGGGGAACACCGAGGCGGCCCGCGGCGGTCGGGGCGTCTGCCGCCTGCGCACGAACCCCTCGCTGTAGCGCCAAGTCGGTGCCGAGAGGAACGCCTCCTACGGCGACAAAACACACGAACCGGGGCCGGCTCAGAGCCGACCCCGGTCGCTAGGACGCGCTGGGATACAGGAGGAAGGATAACGCGTCCCTACTAGGAACCCCTGGTCCCCGAGAGGACCTGCCCGACCGCAAGGGAGAGAGCGATCGGGCAGGGAGGGTGGGTCTAGTCTGCCAGCTTGGTCAGAGGATCGACGCCGTACTTCTTCGTACGATCGTCCGAAATCTTGCCGGAGTAGTTGAGGCCGTAGGCAAAGTCGTACGTGTTGCCGTCGGCGTCGGTGTAGCACTCCATGTCGCGGGAGACATCCTCAAGCTGCTTCTCGACGTCAATCATGTCCTTGGGCATCTGCATGGGGAGCAGGCCGGAGGGCTCGTCAAGGCCAGCAACGATGCGGCACGCAGCCTCAGTAGAACCTGACATGGAAACGAGAATCGCATCAACCTCAGGCTCGAACTCGTGGACGCACATTGGCTGCGTGATGTCGAGAATCACGATGCAGGGCTTGCCGGCCTCCTTTGCGAGCGCCGCCGCCTCAAGAATCTGGTCGAGCTGGTACTCGTTGGTGATATCGGAAGTCCTACCGTAGTAGCTGCGGTTCTCGATCTCGACGCCCTTGGCAGTCTCGTGCTCGGCCCACTTGGAGCCGTCGGCGGGGTCACCAGCGATTGAGGTCTGGCGCACGTACTCAGAGTCGGCGGTGTAGGGACGATACTGCAGCGAGAGCGGGATGTAGTTACCGTCCGCATCCTGGGATGACCTGGGGTCGGCATTGCTCGGGGCCTTAGCGCAGACGAGCACGTAGTCGACGTCCGCGATGTCAGCAGCAGTGAGGCGCGTAAGATCGTCGAGCGTAGGCGTCGCGTTGCCAGTCTTCTCGTCCACCGGACCGGTCAGGGTCTCAGCAAGCGTATCGGTGACGACATCGAAGTACTTCTTGAGCGTGCCCTCGGACAGGGGAAGCTCACACGAGGCCGGAGTCTCGGCACGACCGCCCATGAAGCCAGCGCCGACGAAGGACTTGGAGAACCTCATGGGAACGTAGACCTTGGGCTTTGTCCCCTCGGATCCAGCCTTGATGACGTTGCCATGGTTCTTGAGCATTACGATGCCCTTGACCTGGTCAGCAAGCGCTTCTTCCTTCGTTGCGTCATCGCCCTTGTCGACCTCGGAGCGCGTGTCATCGACGTTGACGTAGGGATCCTCGAAGATTCCGGTGTTGAAGTAGCTGAGCAGCAGGCGCTTCGCGGAGTTCTTGAAGTTCTCTTTCGCCTTGTCCTCACCAAGCTCGTCCTTCATGTCGTTGTACGCCGAGACGAGAAGTGTGGGGTCATTGCAGCCGCCCATCTGGTCAACGCCGACGGAGACGGACTTGGATGCGCGCTTTGCCGGCGTCCAGACATTGGTGTCCTCGAGGCCCCAGCAGGTAGCCATACCTGCGCCAGGGTCGTTGAGGACTGCCCAGTCGGTGCACGCAGAACCGGCAAACCCAAAGCGGTTGCGGAGAAGCTCGGTAACCTTGTACTCGGAGAATCCGGAGCCGACCAGCTCGCCGTACTCGTTATCCTCGTCGAAGGCGATGGTGTAGGAGGTCATGATCGAAGACGCGCAGCCGGTCTTGCCATCGAGCTTGAAGGCGCCGTCAACGAACGGAATCATGCAGGCTTCGAAGTTCTTGCCGGGATAAATGGCGAACTTTCCGCCGTCCTTGTGACCCTCTCGTCCACCTTCACCGGGAGCCTCGGCAGGCCAGTGCTTGACCATGGCGGCAAGGGAGTCCTTACCCCAGCCCAGGTCGTTGCCATTCTCGTCGGTCGTTGACTGCATGCCGTCAATGAATGCCTTGCAGGTATCACGCGAGAGCGCCGGGTCCTCACCAAAGGTCCCCGAGAAACGCGTCCAACGAGGATCGGAAGCGACATCGGTCTGGGGGCCAAGGAACATGGAGATGCCCATGAGACGCAGATCGTGCGCGATGCCAGCACCAGCCCTCTTTGCCACCTCCGGATCAAAGGTTGCGGCAAGGGCAAGGTTGCCCGGCCAGTCAACGCAGTTCTTACCGTTGCGAGGATCAGACGAGAAGTTGATAGGGATCTTGTTGTCGGACGCCTCGACGTAAGCCTGCATGGCGTTTGCCCATGTTGCCTGCTTGAAGGCAGGGTACGCGGATGCAGCGTTGAGAACTGCGCGAACGTTGCCATCGAGGAACTGCTTCTGCTCGTCGGTCACCGAGCAGTCGTCCTCGACCTTGCTCTGGTGGCCCGAGAAGCACATGAGACCGGCAATCTGCTCGATGGAAAGTCGGCCAGCGAGGTCCTCGGCACGCTCTTCGGCAGAGAGACGCCAGTCCTCGTAAGGAACCAGCTCGCCCGTGCCCTCGAAGTCCTTGAACGCGTAGCCATCCTTCTCGATGAGCTTGAGGCCCGAATCGGGCGAGTACGAGAGCTGCTTGCCATCGCCGTTGTCGACCACGGTGTAGCCAAAGTCGGTCGCAGTCTCGGTGTAGCCATTGCCCTTCTTGTTCGCTGCATCATCCGTGCTCGCGGAGCCACCCGTCGAGCAGCCCGCAAGTCCTGCGAGCACCGCCGCGGCAGCCGAACCAGCCAGGAAATTCCTGCGCGTCAGGTTGCTTTGCATATCTCTTCTCCTCTTGTCATGCGGTCCCCCTCCCACAGGGGACCGCAGCCTTCCCTCCGCACGGTCGAAAGACCGTGGCAATTCCCGCGATTAACGTCAGGCCTACGAGTGAGGCGCTCCCAACGCCCGCCCGCATGGCCCATGAGACAAAGGGACTGTCCCTTTGTCTCACTAGCCGTAGAAGTCGAAGTTGATGGTGTCGAAGTCGGCGATGCCGAAGTCTGCGGCGTTACCCTCAAGCGTGTTCTTGTCGACAACCTTGAGCGTGATGTCCTTGGACGAGAGGTGCAGCGTGATCTGGTCCTCGGTGCCCTCCCAGGTGCCGGTGTCGGTCAGGAGGTCAGCGTGGGCCTCGAGGGGCTTGACCTCGCAGGTGCCGTCGTCGGAAAGGTTGACGTCGAGCATCTGCTCACTGCCGCCGGCGGTGCCATAGACGGTCTGGCCGGTAATCTCGACGGAGCCACGCCACTGACCAGCGTAGGCCTTGTTGGCGTCGAACTCGGAGCTGGAGCTATTGCTCGACGAGCTGGACGTTGTGCTCGTGCTGCTCGTAGTCGTAGAGGACGACGAGCTGGCAGACGAAGTCGACGAGCCGCCACACGCCGCAAGCGGCATGCAGAGCGTTGCGGCAAGAAGACCTGCAACCAGTACCTGCTTCTTCATGCTTTGTTCCTTCCCCTCTGGCCGGACTCTGTCCAGCCATCCCGCGCACCGCAATCGGTGCGCCTTGCTCGAGAGTCATTACAAATCGATGACCTCTCAAATGAGGGGAACCGTACTAACCTGTCGTTTTTCTGGCGTGTCCTGCAAGCTGAAACGGCAGACGGAAGAGCCAGACGGTGGCACGAGAAGCGGCGAACGGTAGGCGCCCGCGATTACTCCTCGCGCGAGGGGTCCTCGGCGCCGGCGGCATCGGCGCCGTTCTCGCCCGTAGACGCAGGGCTCGTGGCGTCCTGATTGCCGCCGTCTGCCGGCTGGGGCTGAAGCCCCGCCCGGTCGCGAGCCGTGGCCTCGACGCGCCAGGCCTCCCAGCCACGGGGACTGGGATGATAGAACGCGCCCCGCTCAAGACCCTCGGGCAGGTAGCGCTGCTCGACCCAACCCGCGGGATAGTCGTGCGGATAGAGGTAGGGACCGTACTCGTCCGAGCCAGGGCGGCGCCTGTCGCGCAGATAGCTGGGCACCTCTCGGCGTGGACCCTCGCGGACCTCCTTCAGGGCGGCATCTATCCCCGCCTCCGCAGCGTTCGACTTTGGCGCCAGGGCCATGTACTCGACAGCCTGCGCAAGGTTGATCCGACACTCAGGAAGGCCAATGACCTCGGTCGCCTTGAACGCGGCCTCGGCAACGAGAAGCGCCTGCGGGTCCGCGTTGCCAATGTCCTCCGAGGCGAGGATGAAGATGCGGCGCGCGATGAACTTGATGTCCTCGCCCGCGTCGATCATGCGCGCCAGCCAGTAGAGCGCGGCGTCGGGATCGCTTCCGCGCATGGACTTGATGAAGGCGGAGATGATGTCGTAGTGCATGTCGCCAGACTTGTCGTAGGGCAGGCCGCGGCGAGGATTTGCCTCCAGAACGTGGTCGCGCGTGATGCGCACGGGATTCTCCGGCGTGGCGGTACCCGCCGGAGCCGCCATCTGGCTTGCCAGCTCAAGCGAGGTGAGAGACGCACGACCATCGCCGCCGGAAAGGGTGACAATCTCCTCGAGCGCGTCGTCGTCGAGCGTGAAGGCGCCCTTGAGGCCGTACTCCGAGGTCACCGCGCGGCGCACGATGGTTCGGATGGAATCGTCGTCGAGCGGCTCGAGCTCGACCACACGCGAGCGCGAGAGCAGCGCCGAGTTCACCTCGAAGTAGGGGTTCTCGGTGGTTGCTCCCACCAGGACCACGGTACGGTCCTCGACGGCATGCAGCAGCGCATCCTGCTGCGAGCGGTTGAAGCGGTGTATCTCGTCCACGAAGAGGATCGTGCGGCGGCCGAGGGAGAGCAGGCGGCTCTCGGCGGCATCTATCTCGCGCCGAAGGTCCTTGACCGTCCCCGTGATAGCCGAAACCTCGACGAACTCCGCGTGCGTCGTGTTGGCGATGATGCGCGCCAGCGTGGTCTTGCCCGTGCCGGCCGGCCCGTAGAGGATCACCGACGAGAGCGTGTCGTGCTCGATCGCGGTGCGAAGCCAGCTGCCGGGGCCGACGGCCTCGGTCTGGCCCACGTACTCGTCAAGGGTCTGGGGACGCATGCGCGCGGCGAGAGGAGCGTTCATCGTGCGCTTGTAGCGCTCTATGTTGGTGAAGAGGTTGTCCATGGTGTCGATTGTAGCCTAGGGCGACGAGGCCGCGTAGGCGGCGGGGCTGCGGCTGGGACGGTGGGGGGTCAGCCCCTGGCGCCGGCCGGCGACCTCGGCCCTTCTCGGCGCCCCTCGCCCTAACGCGTTCGTTTTTT
>CAJMLD010000056.1 GCA_905214175.1 uncultured bacterium | reverse complement strand
CTGTGCAGCAGTACGAAGGCGGATATCGCCGGCGCTCATGAACTTATCGTTGCCCGAGTCGCCATAGGTGTGCACGGCCTTCAGACGGAAGTGTTTGGCGGTAGTGGGCTGGTCAAGCGCCGCAATCTGCCAGCCACCGGTATAGGCGGCGTCCGCAGGAGACTCCCAAGTGCCGCTGCCAACGTTCTCCCATGTTTGGCCATCGTTGCTCGCCTGAATCAGATACCCCGTCACGGTGCCGTTCTTGCCGTTTGCCTGGCGGGGCAGGTAACGCACGGCTTCAACGGTTGCCGGCTCGGCAAGCTCCATGGCAATCCACAGCTGGTCAAACGATGCGAGGGGGTTCCATTCGGAGTGGTAGTGCGTGCCAGGCTGGCCGTCGAAAGCAAGCTCGACCGGTCCCTCGTTGCCCGATCCCGCATGCGCGCTGCCGGTTGTGGGCGTGATGCTCTCAACCGGATAGTCACGGGAATCGTCCTCGGGCGCGAGGCCGGCAGCCTCCGCAGGCGCCGCAAGATTAATCGTGAAGACGGAGCGCGTAGCGTGGTCCTCAGATTCGAGAATAATGTTCACGCGATTCTGGAATGCCGGCAGAACGGTGGCGGCTGCGTTGTCCGATGGCTTGGCATCAACCGTCGCGGAGAGGGCACGCGTAGAGTAGTTGCCGCTGGCAAGCGCCGCAGTGCTCACCTGCTTGCCGTTAACGGAAAGGCTTTCCAGCGCGGCAGTAGTATTCGTCGTGAAGCTGCCCTTTGCTTCGAAGAGCTGAACCTCGGTCACGCAGATGCAGGGCTTTGCCTTGCTCGCCAGCGTCTTGTCAACGTTGGTGAAGGTGAACCTCACAAAGGTTGCAAGCGTGGGCTCAAAGTCGTAGGTGTAGGGCTTCACGCGACCGCTCTGGGTGCCAATGGTCTCCTTCGTGGCAACTGGGCGCCAGTCTTTGCCGTCCTCGGAAACCTCCATTTTGGTGGTTCCGGCGTCAGGGAAGCACGCGGACCACGAGTCATCGACAAAGTAGACCACGGCGCGTCCCAGGCGCTGCTGTGTGTTGTAGTTGAAGGTGATGCTTGAGATAGTGTTGCCCTCCTGGGCGTATGCGTAGTTAGACCAGCAGCTGGGGTTCGCGCTTCCGTCACCCGGAGCATGCGCGGTGACGCCATCGTTGATGGCGGAGAGCGTGTCGGACTGCTTACCTTCGGGTACGCTCTGCGAAAGGCTCATGAGTGCACCGGAATTGGCGACGTTGTCTCCTATCGTCACGGTCTCGTTTTGCACGCGAACGGAGGCGGTGACGGCCATATCCTTACCAAAGACGCTTGCGGTCCCCTCGACAGTCACGGTGCCAGCGGTGTCATAGGCGCCCGCTGCGGGCTCTGACCACTTCACGGGGAAGCTCGCGTTGAGGATGCTGCCGTCGGCCATGGCCGCAGGCCGGAACTCTGGCAGAATCGCTGGGGTACCCACCGGCGTGGTGGTGGAATAGTTGAGAAGGGCTGCCACCTCGTCGAGTACGGTAACGCTGCAGGATACCCTGACGCCGTACACCTCGCCGGCAACCTGGAAGGTCCCTGGCTTAGAGAGGGCTTCATTGCTCACGTTGTCCCAGCTCACGGTCTTGTTCTCGGCTGTTCCGTCCGTGTAACGCACCTCGATCTGCTCGGGCAGCGCAAGCGCGGTGCCCGTCTTCACGTAGTAGAAGCGGGAGTAGCGCAGACTTGAAACGGACTTCTCGACAGGGGTGTCGCCCGTGCCAACGGAGGAGATCGTGGCGCCCGCGGACTGGAGACCGTCGGAAGTCACCTTGACAGTAATGTCACCAATGCCCGTAGCGCGAACGATGCCCACGAGCTGGCCGGCCCAGGCATTGCGGTTGTCATCGCGGTAGGACTGGTGGTCGGGAGAGGAGCCGTTGTCCACACCCACAAGCTCGCCGGCACCCGTCACCTCAAACTTCACGTTGTTCTGCGCATCGGGGACGATATTGCCGTCCTTGTCCTTGATGTTCACGGTAACGTAGGCAAGGTCGCCGTTGGCCGAGACCTGCGTGCGGTCCACGGTGGCCTCGACCTGGGTCGCCGCGCTGGTGGTAGTCACGCTCTGACGGCCGTCCCAGTCGGCGGTGGAGAGCTCCTGGCCGTTCTCGTCATATGCCTTGGCCCAGATGGTACCGTCCGCGTAGGGAACGCTCCAAGAGAGGTAGAGATTCTCGTGGTTGGTGCTGCTCTTGCCCGCACCCTCGTAGACCTGATAGGTATAGCCCGCATCGGTGGTCTTCTTGGTGAACTTCTTTCTGCCAAGAGACTGAGCCTGGGTGGAACCGGAAGGCGTGAAGAAAAGCTCCACCTCGGGGGCGTCGGTATAAACCACGACCTTCACGTTGTTTCCGGTCTTCTTCACCATGTCGCTCTCCCATGCGGGGAGGACATGGAGGGTGTGGACTGAGTCATTCCATTGGCTCTGGTAGAGGTAGTAGGAATCCTTGGGCAGCCCCGCCGTGTCGATGATGCCAAAGTAGGAGTTCTTGGGCGCGATACTCCAATCGCCGCCCTGCGTACCGGGGGCGGTACCGTTCCACGGGGTGGGCTCGCCCAGATAGTCGAAGCCGGTCCAGACGTACTCGCCGGCCACGAAGTCACGGGTGATCGTGTCATACCAGGCCTTGGAAGCGACGTGTCCCCAGCTCACGGCCGAGGTGTCATACGAGGTCAGTTGGTGGCCGCCCGCATCGGTCTGGCTTCCCAGCGTACTGTACACGCCGCGGCTGTTGACGGCCGACGCGGTCTCAGAGCCGTAGAGCTTCCACTCTGGATGCGCGCCGTGTAGGCGATCGTACATGCTGCCGTCAGCGTAGTTGATGCCCGTAAGGCCACCAGCAGCGAAGATGTTCTGCGGTCCATAGGCGGTGCTGCCGCTCTTGAGCTGGTTGTCGCCAAGCGTGACCGGACGGGTGGAATCAGCCTCTGTGGTCCACCTGATGAGGTTTGCCTGCGCAGCGGCATCGAAGCCCGCCGAGGAGCCCGTTGTCATCTCGTTGCCCACGGACCACATGATCACAGAAGGCGAGTTGTAGTCGCGGGCGATGGTCTGCTTGAGGTCGAACTCCGCCCAGGTCTCGCCGGCAGTTGCGCCCAGAATCTGCGACTCGCCGATAGTCCGGTTAAAGAAGCGAGCGTAGTCGTTGCTGTTGCCGTTCTTTGCCGCAGTCCAGCCGTCAAAGACTTCCTCGTCCAACAGGATGCCCTGCTCCTGGCAGACCTCGACCAGCACGCGCGACGGGGTGTTGTGGGAGGTGCGAATGGAGTTGCAGCCCATCTCCTTGAGAATCCTCACCTGGCGCTCGACGGCCGCGCGGGTGTCAACGGAGCCCAAGGCGCCCTGGTCCTGATGCATGCAAACGCCCTTGATCTTTACGTTCTCGCCGTTAAGCGAGAAGCCCGTGTTGGCGTCGTAGTTAAACCAGCGGTAGCCATAGGTGGTGTCGTAGGCGTCCACGGTCTGGCCGTCCACCTTGACCTCGGTGCGCACCGTGTAGAGGGTGGGGGACTCGGTGGACCAGAGGCTGGGGTTAGCTGCCTCGAGCTGGGACTCGATAGTCTTTGTCTCTCCGGCTGCAAGAGTCTGGGCCTGGGTAGTAACGGAACCTATGGCCTGCTCGGGGCTGCCGCCCTTGGGAAAGACCGTCTGGCTAAGCGACACGGCAACGTCCGCGTCACCGCTGTTGGAAACCGTGGATGCGAGCTTGGTGGTCACGGTGCCGCCGTTCTGTGCCTGAAGGTCCGGCGAAGTCACGCGCACGCCGTCCTTGGCCACGGCAACCTTGCCGGTCACCACGAGGTCCACGTTGCGCCCGATGCCCGAGCCAGAGTACCAGCGACTCGAGGGCGTCTGATGGTTGACCTTTACGGTAATGACGTTCTCCTCGCCCATCTTGAGGTACGGTGTGAGGTCAAACGAGAAGGGCGTGTAGCCGTAAGGGTGGTTTCCCAGCTGCGTTCCGTTGATCCACACCGTGGCATCCATATAGACGCCGTCGAAGTCGATACGAACCTGCTTGCCCGCAAGGGTCTGGTCCACGTAGAAGCTCTTGCGGTACCAACCCACGCCGCCAGGCTTGTAGGCGCTCTCGGCCTCCATGGAAGACGAGTAGTCCTGGTCAATGCTGTAGTCATGGGGGAGCGTGACATACTCCCAGGTAGAGTCGTCAAAGGTCTGTGACTCGGCTCCGCTGGCGTCACCCAGGTAGAACTTCCAGTTGTCATTGAAGCTCTGTGTGCGGACGCCTACGTCACTGACGCTGTTAACGTAAACAACTTCAGGCACAGAAGACATCTGCATAGAAGACTGGGAGCGCACCTCGGGAGTGTCCACGGCACCCTCTGCTATTGCAACAGCGGGTGTTGCCGTGAGAATCATTGCCCCCGTGGCAAGCACGCAGAGCGCCCTTCGTATTCCAAGGGAGGTGTACCACCTTCTACCTCGCGTCCGTTTGGCCGAGAACGTGCCTGCAGTCATGGTTGCGCCTCCACCTCAGACGGGCCCGCACAACAGGCGAGCTAGACCCAAAGCATGCTTGGTAATGGGGTAGAGTTTCCCGAAGAAACGCTTCTGAACCTAATCCAAAGCGGCAAACGGTCAATTCCATCGGTGTATGAGTACGTTACCAGGAAGTGGAATCTGCCAATAAATACCAGTTGTTCCGCCATGCGTCGACAGGGCACACCGTCTCCCGCTTCCAGCCCACAAAAAACGACCCCGCCTACTCGACGGGGTCGTTGTTGCCGTTTCCGAGAAGCCCTCGCATGACCTGCTCGGGACTCTGCCCGTCGTAGCGGGCAAGCGCCGTAATCCTCTCTCGCATATGGAACTCGTGGACCTCGTCCTCGAGCTCGCGCACGCGGGCGCGCAGGCGGTCAATCTCCTCGTCCCGCTCGCGCGCACGCTCGCGCATGTCCATGATGCGTACCACGCCAGCCAGGTTGATGCCCTCATCGGTGAGCTTGGAGATGAGGTTGAGCCGGTCGATGTCGGCCTGCGAGTACAGGCGCGTGTTGCCGCGCGAGCGACCGGGCGTGACCAGGCCCTTCTGCTCGTACACGCGAAGGGTCTGGGGATGCATGCCCGTGAGCTCCGCGGCGACGCTGATCATGTACAGGGGCTTGTCCCTGTCGCGCGCGTCACGGCCCTCGGATGCGCCATCGCTACGACTCATAGCGCTCGACGTCCTTTCTGTAGTCTCGCTTGTCGGCATCCATCAGGGCGCCAAGGCCGTCGCGCTCCTTCTTTGAAAGCGACGTAGGCACCTTCACGCGGATGGTCACGTAGAGCGCGCCACGCGTGCCTTTGCGCTTGACGTTGGGCGCGCCCAGGTCGCGGAAGCGGAAGCACTTGCCGTCCTGCGTCCCTGCGGGCACCTTGAGGCGAACCTCGGTGCCATCGGGCGTGGGAACGTCGACCGTCGCGCCAAGCGCGGCCTCGTACATGCTTATCGGCAGCTCCATGCGGATGTCGGCGCCGTCGCGCTTGAAGAGCGGGTGCTCCTCGACGTGCGTGGTGATCACGAGGTCGCCGCGCTGGCCGCCGTTCGCGCCGTACTCGCCGCGACCGCGATAACGCAGCTTGCCGCCATCCACGGCACCAGCCGGAATCTTGACGGTAAGTGTCTGCTCCTCGCCTGTCGACGGCACGCGGTACGACACCTTGCGCGTGGCACCATTGAGCGCCTCGTCAAAGGTGACGTCGATGCGCATGGTGAGGTCCCCGCCCTTGGCGGGCCGCTGGGCCTGCTGGCGAGCAGCGCCGCCAAAGATGGACGAGAAGTCAAAGCCGCCAAAGTCACCGCCCATGCCATTGAAGATGTCGGACCAGTCGCCGTTGCCACCAACGTTGGTGTAGGTGTACGTGCGCCTGGGGCCACCGGACCCGCCAAAGTCTGCGCCGGGAATGCCGCCAAACATGAGCAGCTGGTCGTACTCCTTGCGCTTCTTCTCGTCCGACAGCGTGGTGTAGGCCTCGGAAATCTCCTTGAACTTCTTCTCGTCGCCACCAGCATCGGGGTGGTACTTTGCCGCAAGCTTGCGGAATGCCTTCCGGATCTCATCCTGGGTGGCGTCGCGCTTCACGCCCAAGATGTCATAGTACGTCTTCTTGCCATTGGCCATGGTTTCGCACGAGCCCCCTCTCATATCAATGCGCCCGGACCGAGCGGCCCGGGCGCCGTTACACTACTTTTCCTTTGCGGCGCCATTGCCCGAGCCGGGGTCCTTGTCGCCGCTGCCCTTGGCCTCGGCGTCCTTGTCGGCCGCGTTGGTCGCAGCGTCCGCCGGGCGCTTGGGCCCACCGTAGGTGACGGTCACCATCGCCGTGCGGATGACCTTCTTACCCATACGGTAACCCTTCTGGTAGACCTGGTCGACCGTCTCGTCATAGGCGTCCTTGTCCTCGCGACGGCCAACGGCCTGGTGCTCAAGCGGGTCGAACGGCTCGCCAGCGGGGTCAATGGGCTCGACGCCCTCCTTGGAAAGGACGCCCACCATCTTGTCGTGGACGGCCGAGACGCCATCGACGAACTGCTTGAACTGCTCTGCCGTCGTGTCCTGGCCAAAGCCGGACGCGTGCTCCAACGCGCGCTCCATGTCGTCGATGACGGGCAGCAGGCTCACCACGAGCTTCTCGGCGGCGCGCTCGCGCTCATCCAGACGCTCCTGGGCGGTGCGGCGGCGGTAGTTGTCCCAGTCCGCCTGGAGACGGACGAGACGATCGGTGGATTCGGCGGCCTCCTTCTTGGCCTTCTCGATATCCTCCGTCATGTCGCTGAGCTTCTTCTGCAGCTCATCGCGCTCGGAGCGGAACTTCTTCGCGTCCTCAACGGCCTCCTGCTCGAGCACCTCATCGGCAGCCTTCATGGCAGCGGCACGCATTGCCGCGTCATCATCCGGATCGATGTCACCGGGGGCAGAGCTGGCGGCGGCTGACGCCGGGCTTGCCGTGGATGCCGACGCGTCCTTGGGCGAGGACCCCGCCTCGCTCGACTGCGCGGTGCCAGGCTTCTTCTCGTCTGCATCCTCGATTGGCACTTTCACGTCACCCTCCTCATGCGTACCAGAGGGAGCGGCCTTCTCGGCCGCCCCCTAGACAGTTAGTCTTCGAGAACCGGCGCCGCAGCTTGGCAGCGGCGCCAATCCCGAGGCTAGTCCTTCTTCTTGTCGTCGTCGACGACCTCGTAATCGGCGTCGACCACGTCGTCGCTGGAGCCGGAGCCGGCGTTGGAGGCACCGGCGTTACCGCCCGCAGTCTGCTCCTGCGTGTTGGAGTAGACGACCTCCGCCAGCTTGTGGCTGGCCTCCTGGAGCTTCTCGCCCGCGGCCTTGATGGCGTCGATATCCGTGCCCTCGAGCGCCTTCTTGGCAGCGTCGACCGCGTCCTGGACGTTCTTGCGCTGGTCCTCGGGCACCTTGTCGCCAAGGTCCTTCAGGGTCTGCTCGGTGGAGTAGCAGAGAGAGTCGGTCTGGTTACGGACCTCAATCTCGTCCTTGTGCTTCTTGTCCTCCTCGGCGTGGGACTCGGCGTCCTTGACCATGCGGTCAACCTCGTCGTCAGAAAGCGCGGTAGAGCCGGAGATGGTGATCTGCTGGGACTTGCCGGTGGCCTTGTCCTTAGCCGTGACCTTCACGATGCCGTTGGCGTCGATGTCGAACGTGACCTCGATCTGCGGCACGCCACGCGGTGCGGCGGGGATGCCGGTGAGCGTGAACTTGCCGAGCGACTTGTTGTCGGCGGCCATCTCGCGCTCGCCCTGCAGAACGTTGATCTCGACGGACGTCTGGTTGTCGGCAGCCGTGGAGTAGACCTCAGTCTTGCTCGTGGGGATCGTGGTGTTGCGGTCGATCATCTTGGTCATGACGCCGCCCATGGTCTCGACGCCGAGCGACAGCGGCGTGACGTCGAGCAGCAGGATGCCGGAGACATCGCCGGTAAGAACGCCGCCCTGGACGGCAGCGCCATCGGCAACGACCTCGTCGGGGTTCACGGACATGTTGGGCTGCTTGCCGGTCATCTGCTTGACAAGCTCCTGCACGGCGGGCATACGGCTGGAGCCGCCAACGAGAATGACCTCGTCAACGTCAGAGATCTGCATGTTGGCGTCGCGGAGCGCCTTGGTCACAGGGGCCTTGCAGCGGTCGAGAAGGTCGCGCGTGATGCGCTCGAACTCGGCGCGGGTCAGCGTGTAGTTGAGGTGCTTGGGGCCGGTGGCATCAGCGGTGATGAAGGGCAGGTTGATGTCAGCCTGCTGCGCGGCGGAGAGCTCCTTCTTGGCGTTCTCGGCGGCCTCCTTCAGGCGCTGAAGCGCCATGGGGTCCTTGCGAAGGTCGATGCCGTTCTCCTGCTGGAACTTGTCGGCCGCCCAGTCAATCACGCGCTGGTCCCAGTCGTCGCCGCCCAGGTGGTTGTCGCCGTTGGTGGCGAGAACCTCAACCACGCCGTCGGCGAGGTCGAGCAGCGAGACGTCGAAGGTGCCGCCGCCCAGGTCGAAGACGAGGACCTTCTGCTCGGTGCCCTTCTTGTCCAGACCGTAGGCAAGTGCCGCGGCCGTAGGCTCGTTGACGATACGCTTGACGTCGAGACCAGCGATCTTGCCTGCGTCCTTGGTGGCCTGACGCTGAGCGTCGTTGAAGTACGCCGGGACGGTGATGACAGCCTCGGTGACGGGCTCGCCGAGGTACTTCTCGGCGTCTGCCT
>CAJMLD010000055.1 GCA_905214175.1 uncultured bacterium | reverse complement strand
TATGGAAGACACCATTAACGACGAGGTCGACGAGGAGCAGGAGATGCCCTCCGACAAGGTGGCAGACCTTGTCGAGTACATCGTCTGCGGACTTGTCGACGATGAGGGTGCGGTCTCGCTTGACGTCACCGATAGCGACGAGGGCTCCCTCATCGAGGTCACGTGTGCCGAGGAGGATGCCGGTCGCGTGATTGGCCGTAAGGGCCGCACGATCAAGGCCATCCGCACCCTCGCGCGTGCCCTTGGCCAGCGCGTGGGGACCTCTGTCGAGGTCGAGGTCGTAGGCTAGGCAACCTTGCGGGATCGCTATAGAGTCATAGCCCGTGTCGAGAAGTCGCACGGTAGAACGGGGGAGGTCGTGACGGTTGCCGTTCACGGCCTTCCCCCTCTTGTTCGCGAGGGCCTCGAGGTCTTCGTGGTGCCTCCTCGTCTCAAGGGGCCAAGGTCCTACGTGGTGACGCACGTCACCGAGGGCGCTCGCGGACAGCTCGTCTCGCTCTCGGGCGTAACGGGCATCGATCAGGCAGATGGTCTTAGGGGCCGCTTCCTTCTCGCCCGTGAGAAGGACCTGCCTGACGACGTGGCGCTCCACGATGCGGAGGCGCTCTTTGGTCGCGAGGTTAGCGACGAGAGCATCGGATATCTCGGCACGATCGAGGAAGTCATGGTTGGTCCCGCCAATGACGTCTGGGTCGTCGAGGGCCCGTTTGGCGAGGTGCTCCTGCCCGTCGTTGAAGATGTGGTCACCGAAGTTCCAGATGATGGCCCCATTGCCGTACGCTTGCCCTCTGGGCTTATCGACGGGGGTGAGGGTCGGTGATTGTCGAGACACTCTCGGTATTCCCAGGCGTCTTCTCGTCTTACCTCGACGCATCGATTATGGGTCGTGCCCAGGCGAAGGGCATCTTCTCATTCGAGGCGTACGACCTTCGAGACTGGACGCATGACAGGCATCGCACGGTTGACGACGCCCCCTTTGGGGGAGGGCAGGGCATGCTCATGAAGCCAGCCCCCATCTTTGAGGCCATCCGTGACATCTCTACACGCGGCGCGTGCGCCCCGCATGTGGTGTTCTTCTCGCCTTGCGGGTATCGCTTTGACGAGACCGTGGCAGAGCGTCTTTCTCGCGAGGAGCGGCTGCTCTTTGTCTGTGGTCGCTACGAGGGCATGGACGAGCGCGTCTACGGTCTTGCGGACGACGTCCTCTCCCTGGGAGATTATGTCCTTACTGGCGGCGAGCTCCCCGCGCTTGTCGTTATCGATGCCGTTGTTCGCCTTCTACCTGGTGCGCTTGGGGACGAGATGAGCGCGCGAGACGAGTCTTTCTCGGATGGCCTTCTGGAGTACGCACAGTACACGCGGCCGGCGGACTATGATGGGCTACGTGTGCCGGAGGTCCTTCTCTCCGGTGACCACGGCGCGGTGAACGCATGGCGCAGGAGAAGCGCCATCGAGCGCACCGCTCTCTGGCGTCCCGACCTGCTTGACGGGGCTCATCTCTCCGTTGAGGAGTGGGAGTTCGCTCGCCAGGTGATGGGGGAGAGCCGCGGAGGGTCGGCTGGCAACGGGTTTTCTGCAACGGAAGGCGAATAGCATGGCCAGGGGCAAGGCAGCAAAGGATAAGAAGGGCGGCATTCTCGACGTCGTTGTTACCATCCTCGTGGCACTTGGTGTTGCGCTGCTCCTTCGCACCTTTGTGGTGGGGGTCTATGAGGTGCCCTCGGGCTCCATGCTCGAGACCATTCAGGAGGGTGACCTGCTTCTAGGCGAGAAGGTCACTCTTAACTGGGAGTCTCCCAAGGCGGGTGATGTCGTGACGTTCGAGAGCCCGCGCGAGCCCGGTACCACGCTTGTGAAGCGCGTCATTGCAGTTGCGGGTCAGACCGTCGACCTGCGTGACGGCAACGTCTACGTGGATGGCGTCCAGCTCGATGAGTCCTCCTACACCCTGGGCAAGCCCAGCTACTCGCTCTCGGACCAGGCTGGTTCGGCGGGGATTAGCTACCCGTACACCATCCCAGACGGATACATCTGGGTCATGGGCGACAACCGTACCAACTCCCTCGACTCGCGCTACTTTGGCCCGGTGAGGGTGAGCTCGGTGACGTCGAAGATACTCTGCATCTATTGGCCGATTTCCGACGTAAAGGCCCTCTAGCGGCCGCGTTGGCGTCTCCTCCCGGAGGAAGGACGGAAATGAGCGAAAGTCCGCTTACGTTCCAAGACATGATTCTTGCCCTCGAGCACTACTGGGCCGACAAGGGCTGCACCGTTATGCAGCCATACGACTCTGAGGTGGGCGCGGGAACGTTCCACACGGCCACCCTCCTGCGCTCGCTTGGGCCGGCTGCGTGGCGTACCTGCTATCCGCAGCCCTGCCGTCGTCCCGCTGACGGCCGCTATGGCGAGAACCCCAACCGCCTGCAGCACTACTACCAGTTCCAGGTGCTCCTCAAGCCCTCACCGGTGGATTCCCAGGACCTCTACCTGGGTTCGCTTGCTGCTATTGGCCTGGACCCCGCCGAGCACGACGTCCGCTTCGTCGAGGACGATTGGGAGAGCCCCACGCTGGGCGCCTGGGGCCTTGGCTGGGAGGTGTGGATGGACGGCATGGAGGTCACGCAGTTCACCTACTTCCAGCAGGTCGGCGGCATCGAGGTAGACCCCGTCCCGGTCGAGATCACCTATGGCCTCGAGCGCATTGCCATGTACGCCCAGGGAGTGAACTCGGTCTACGACATTGTCTGGAGCTACTTGCCAGATGGCACCCCCATGACCTACGGCGACGTCTTCCTCGAGAACGAGCGCGAGTTCTCTGCGTACAACTTCGAGGTCGCCAACGTTGACCTCATGCGCGAGAAGTTCGACGAGTACGAGGCAGAGTGCCATTCCTGCCTCGACGCCCACCTGCCGCTTCCCGCCTATGACTGCGTGATGAAGTGCAGCCATGCGTTCAACCTGCTCGACTCCCGTGGTGCCATCTCCGCCACGGAGCGTGCCAACTACATCCTGCGCGTCCGCACCGTTGCCAAGGACTGCTGCGAGGCTTATCTCGCCGAGGTCGCCGGCAAGAAGGATGGCGCAACCACGAAGGGGGAGGTGGCCTAGATGGCCGAGACAAGGGACTTCCTGCTCGAGATTGGCTGCGAGGAGATGCCGTCCGCTCCGCTCAACCATGCGGTTGTGCAGCTCGGCGAGCTGGTGCGCAAGGGGCTGGACGAAGCCGGCCTTGCGCATGGCAAGGTCGAGACCCATCAGTCGCCGAGAAGGCTTGTGGCCTACGTCCATGACGTGGCTCTCGCCACCGAGGAGCTCAACGAGGTCAAGCGTGGGCCGGCGGCCAGCATCGCCTTTGACGCCGATGGCGCCCCTACCAAGGCCGCCCAAGGATTTGCTCGCAAGTTTGGCGTTGACGCCTCCCAGCTTGCGCGGCGCGTTGATTCCGATGGTCGTGAGTACGTCTTTGCCGAGAAGCACGTTGACGCCCGCCCCGCCACGCCCATCCTCTCCGCCCTTTCCGAGCAGGTCATCGGTTCTATCGAATGGCCCAACTACAGGAGCCAGCGCTGGGGTTCTGAGCACCAGACCTTTGTGCGTCCCATCCGCTGGATTTGCGCTCTTCTCGGTTCTGACGTCGTGCCCGTGAGATACGCCGACGTCACGAGCGCTGGCACCACGCGTGGGCATCGTGTCCTCGGTGCTGGCGACCACAAGGTCGAGAACCCCGCAGCCTATGCCGACGTGCTGCGCGAGAATGGCGTTTTGCTCGAGGACGAGCGCCGTGCCGCGATTCTCGACGGCGTACGCAAGGTCGAGGCCGAGCGTCCCGGCTGCCGCGTCGACACCCCCAAGCGCACGCTTGATGAGGTCGTGAACCTCTGCGAGTGGCCGACGGTCCTTGTGGGCACCTTCGACGAGGAGTTCCTCAAGGTCCCGCACGAGATCATCTGCGAGTCTATGCTCTCCAACCAGCGCTACTTCCCCATCTATGACGCTGAGGGCAACCTTACCCGCGAGTTCGTCGTGGTCTCCAACGCAGACCCCAAGGTCTCTGCGACCGTTGTCGACGGCAACGAGCGCGTCGTGCGCGCCCGCCTGGACGACGCCAAGTTCTTCTACGAGGAGGACCTCAAGGTCCCCATGGACGAGTTTGTCGAGCGCCTTGGCACCGTCGTGTTCCAGGAGAAGCTCGGCACCGTTCGCCAGAAGGTCACGCGTATGGAGGCGCTTGCCGAGGCCGTGGCTAAGGCTGCGAATGCCGACGAGCGCACCTGCGGCCTTGCCAAGCGAGCCGCCCACCTTGCAAAGGCCGACCTCGTGAGCCAGGCTGTGGTCGAGTTCACCAACCAGCAGGGCGTCATGGGCGGCTACTACGCCAAGGCCGCCGGGGAGCCCCAGGAGGTCTGCGACGCCATCCGCGAGCACTATCGTCCGCGCTTCGCCGGCGACGAGCTCCCCTCTGGTCTGGTTGGCAAGTGCGTGGCCATCGCGGACAAGCTCGACACCGTGTGCGGTATCTTCGCCATCAACGAGCCGCCCACTGGTTCCTCCGACCCCTTTGCCGTGCGTCGTGCGGCCATCGGCGTGATTGCCATGCTGCGCACGCTTCCTGCCGTGCATCTGCGTCCGCTCATCGAGCTTGCGCTTGCGTCCTATGCTGCGCAGGGCATCGAGCTTGATGCCGAGGCAGTCGCTTCCTCCGTCGCCTCCTTCTTCCAGGGTCGCCTTGCGGCCATCGCCAAGGACGAGGGAATCGCACCCGATGCCATTGAGGCCGTGGGTGCGGTTGGCGTCATCGACCCGGAGGAGTTCGTCCGCCGCGCCGCGGCTCTTGACCGCGCACGCACCGAGAGCCCGGAGCTCTTCGAGGACCTTGCAACGGCGTATGCTCGCGCCGCACACCTTGCCAACGCTTCGCTCGGCACTAAGGTTGACGCCGACGTTCTCGGTGATGCCGAGAAGTCGCTTCTCGCCGCGTGCGAGGAGGGCGAGAAGGCCGTTTCCGCCGCCCTCGCCTCCGGTGACTTCGATGCTGCCTGCGAGGCTCTGGCGGGCCTCCGTGGTCCCATCGACCGTTTCTTCACCGACGTCCTTGTGATGGACCCCGACCCGGCAGTGAGGGACAACCGCCTGCGCCTTCTCAACCGTTTCGCTGGCGTCTTTGGTGACGTCGCCGATATTGGGGCACTTTCGAAGCGAAAGTAGGGTAAGAGCGGTTACACTTGCAGCAACGTCCCCGCACGATTGGGTCACTTGGGAGGATAGACTATGAGGAAACTTGATCTGGACGATGACGTCTTCGGCCACGTTGTCCCTGCTATCTACGTGCTCTCTGACGCGCGCGGCGAGACCGCAAAGGCCGTTGTGGAGGCTGCTGCTGCTCAGTTCGGCGATGGCTCCGTCGAGATCATCCGTGTGTCTGGCGTAGAGAGTGTCGAGCAGGTCCGAGACTACTTCGACAAGAACTTCGACCCGGACAGGCCGAGCGCGGTCTTCCACACCTTCGCCAACGGTCAGCTTCGCCGTGAGATTCGCCGCGAGCTCGACAGGAGGGGCATTCCCTCAATCGACCTGCTTGGCCCTGCCGTCACCGTCATATCGACGCTCACGGGCGAGGAGCCGAGCCATGCCATTGGCGCTACGTTCACAGAGCACCCGGCATCGCAGGAGTAGTTCGAAGGTACATATGTGCCCGTTCAGGGGGCCAGACTTACGTCTGGCCCTATTTTTGTTTCGTTCACCGAAGTATTTTCCCGTCCACCGGTTACCGCTTGATTTTGGCATCTCACGAAAATGGGTCTGTCTAGAATTGGGCGTTGCGGTGACCTGAACCTGGGCCCGCGATGTGAGTGCGCGCCGAAAGGCGTGTCAGGTTGTTCGAACAGGGGAGTGAAATGTCTGAGAAGCACGTGTACCGCTTCGGAAAGGACGAGAACGGCAACAACGTGACCGAAGTTGCCGGCGCTACCGTCGACGAGGCGAAGTGGATTACCGGCGGCAAGGGCGCCAACCTGGCGGAGATGGCCAACATTGGTCTTCCCGTTCCTCCGGGATTCTCCATCACCTGCCAGACCTGCGTCGCTTACTCGTCCGCTGGCAATGTCTGGCCTGACGGCGTCCTCGACGAGATTGACGTCTACCGCAAGGACCTCGAGAAGCGCATGGGCAAGAAGCTCGGCGACAAGGACGACCCGCTGCTCGTCTCCGTTCGTTCTGGTGCGCCCTTCTCCATGCCCGGCATGATGGACACCGTCCTGAACCTTGGCCTCAACGACGACTCCGTCCAGGGCCTCATCAAGAAGACTGGCAACCCCCGCTTTGGCTACGACTCTTACCGCCGCTTCGTCCAGATGTTCTCGGACGTTGTCATGGGCGTCGACGGCCAGCTCTTCGAGGACGCCATCAACGCCAAGAAGGCCGAGCGTGGCGTGAAGCTCGACACCGAGCTCAACGCCGACGACCTCAAGGACCTCGTCGCCACCTTCAAGCAGATCTTCGCCGACAACGTTGACCCCGAGAAGTACCCCGAGGTCGTCGTCGACGGCAAGCCCGTGTTCCCGCACGACCCGTACCTCCAGCTCCGCCTTGCTGAGCAGGCGGTCTTTGGATCTTGGAACACGCCGCGCGCCATCCTCTACCGCAAGCAGAACAAGATCCCCGATAACCTGGGCACCGCCGTCAACGTTCAGTGCATGGTCTTCGGCAACATGGGTGACACCTCGGCTACCGGCGTCGCCTTCACGCGCAACCCCGCCGACGGCACCAACGAGCGCTACGGCGACTTCCTGGTCAACGCCCAGGGCGAGGACGTCGTGGCCGGCATCCGCAACACTGAGCCCATCTCCGACCTGCCCAAGACCCCGGGCCTCGAGGAGGCTGGCAAGGAGCTCTACCACGTCTTCGAGATCCTCGAGGATCACTACGCCGATATGATGGACCTTGAGTTCACCATTCAGGAGGGTAAGCTCTGGATGCTCCAGACCCGCGTTGGCAAGCGCACCGCGCTCTCCGCGCTCAAGGTCGCTATCCAGATGTACGAGGAGGGTCGCATCTCCAGGGAGACCGCCGTCATGCGCGTTGCCCCCGAGCAGCTCGACCAGCTCCTGCACCCGCAGTTCGACCCCAAGGCCAAGTACGAGGTCCTCGCCAAGGGCCTGAACGCCTCCCCCGGTGCTGCCACCGGCGCCGTGGTGTTCTCATCTGCTGACGCCGAGGCCTTCAAGGAGGCCGGCAAGCCCTCCATCCTCGTGCGTTGGGAGACCACGCCTGATGACCTCAAGGGCATGGTTGCGGCCGAGGGCATCCTCACGTCCCACGGCGGAAAGACGTCCCACGCGGCCGTCATCGCCCGTGGCATGGGCGCCCCCTGCGTCTGCGGCGTCGAGGCGCTCCACATCGATGCTCCCAACAAGGAGTGCAAGGTTGCCGGCACCGACGTTGTCCTCCACGAGGGCGACATCATCTCCATCGACGGCACCACGGGTGACGTCATCCTGGGCGAGGTGCCCCTGGTTCGTCCGCAGCTCGGCGGCGACCTCGAGACCATCCTCGATTGGGCCGACGACGTCCGCAAGGACCCCGCACGCGGCCGCGTGATCGGCGTTCGCGCCAACGCCGACAACCCTGCCGACGCGCAGCTCTCTGCCGACAACGGCGCCGAGGGCATCGGTCTGGACCGCACCGAGCACATGTTCCTGGGCGAGCGCAAGCAGCTCATCCAGAACTTCATCCTCGCTGAGTCCGACGACGTCAAGCAGGAGTCCCTCAAGAAGCTGGGCGAGGCCCAGAAGGGCGACTTCCTTGGCATGTTCAAGGCCATGGACGGCAAGACCGTCATCGTGCGCCTGCTCGATCCCCCTCTGCACGAGTTCCTCGACAACCCGCGCGACCTCGAGGTCGAGATCACCAAGGAGGAGTGCGCCGGCAAGGACTGCACCGAGAAGCGCGCACTGCTCGCTAAGCTCGACTCCTTCCAGGAGGCCAACCCCATGCTCGGCCTTCGCGGCTGCCGCCTGGGCATCGTCTACCCCGAGCTCAACGTCATGCAGGTCCGCGCCATCGCGGGCGCTGCTGCCGAGCTCAAGAAGGAGGGCTTCGACCCCAAGCCCGAGATCATGATCCCGCTCGTCGCCTTCGAGACCGAGATCGAGCTCGTCCGTGCTGGTGTCGAGAAGACCTTGAAGGAGGTCGAGGAGGAGACGGGCGTCAAGCTCGAGATCCCCATCGGCACCATGATCGAGCTTCCGCGCGCTGCCATCACTGCCGACGAGATCGGCAAGCACGCCGACTTCTTCTCCTTCGGCACCAACGACCTCACCCAGACCTGCCTCGGGTTCTCCCGTGACGATGTCGAGTCCGCGTTCATGCCGCTTTACCTGGACAAGAAGATCGTCAAGCGCAACCCGTTCGCGACTGTCGACCCCGGCGTTGCCAAGCTTGTCCAGATGGGCGTTGAGGGTGGCCACAAGGCCAACCCGGACATCGTCTGCGGCGTCTGCGGCGAGACGGGCGGCGACCCCGAGTCCATCCAGGTCTACTATGACCTTGGCCTCGACTACGTTTCCTGCTCGCCGTACCGTGTGCCCATCGCCCGCCTTGCGGCCGCGCAGGCAAAGATCAACTCCAACGGCGGTCCTGCCAAGGTCGCCAAGTAACTTGGCGTTGATGTACGTCTAGCACATTGGGGGAGAGGCCTGGTGCCTCTCCCCCTGTTTTTATCTGCGTATCCGGTATGTTTGGAGGTGCCATGAGGGTTCACACGAGGGAGGATCAGACTGCACGCGAAGAGGAGATCCTCTCTGCTCAGGCAGCCAAGAGCTCGCAGGCAAGGGGCAGGGAAGTGCCCGAGGAGGAGGACTTTCTCAGGCCCTGCTACCAGCGTGACAGGGACCGAATCGTTCACT
>CAJMLD010000054.1 GCA_905214175.1 uncultured bacterium | reverse complement strand
CTATGTCCAATGCGCCGCGGCGGTCCGCCGCCGCAAAGCTGAGCGTCACGCCCCTCTCGTCACGCAGGCGATAGAGCGGCCGCAGGATCGAGTTGTGGTCCCAATCCGTTGCCACCACGCGGCCACCATCGGGCACCGTGCCCAGGATGGCCATGTTGAGCGCCTCGGTAGCGTTGGCAGCAAAGACCAGACGCTCGGGATGACCAAAGCCGAGAAGCGCCGAGACCCGCTTCCGCGCAAGGGCGATGGAGCGGGCCGCAGCAAGCTCGGACTCGTGGGCGCCGCGGCCGCACGAGCCAAAGGTGCGCAGGGCGTCCGCGACGGCGTCAATCACGCACTCCGGGCGCTGGTGCGAGGTGGCGGCGCAGTTGAGGTAGATCATGGTGCCGGCCTTGGGCTACAGCGTGGTGACGCCCGGCTCGCCGGCCATGACCTTGGCAATCTCGTACAGGTTGGTCACGCCGCCCACGGCGAGCTTCTCGCGAATGCCGTAGAAGTCAAGGCAGGTACCACAGGTGAGGATCTGCGTGCCGCGGCTCTCGAGCTCCTTAATGTCCTCAAGCGACTCCGAGCCCTCGCAGGTGAGGTGCGCACCGCCGTTGAAGAAGATCATCTTCTTGGGGACGGACTCGCCGTGCGCCAGGGCGTAGATAAGACCCTTCATGAGGATGTGGCCGAGCTTCTCGTCCCCACGACCCATGGAGTCGGTGTCAACGGCGATGACGGAGGCGCCGGTGGCTGGTAGGTCGCAGAAGGCCTGGGCCTCGGAGGCGGCGTTCTCGGAAGCGCTCACCTCGCCGCGCGGGGTAAGGGTGAGGGTAGTCTCGTCACCGGAGGCAGCGGTGGTGAGGTCGCAGTTCTTCTCGGCCGCAAGGCGTGTGAGGTTGCCCAGGGCAACGGAGTCGTTGACGACGACCTCGAGGGACTCGCCGGCGGCAAGCTTGGGCAGGGCCTCCAGCGTGAGCACGACGGGCTTTGGGCAGGTGAGATTGCGTGCGTCGATCTTCATGGTGACTCCAATCTGTTTGCCGACGGAGCACCGCGGCTTTCGTCGAGTGACGTCGGGCGTTAACCACACGAGTGTATAACGTTAGGGCGAAAGAACCGTGAGACAAAGGGACAGTCCCTTTGTCTCATCCGATATGCTGTGAGACAGCGGGTGTTCTCTCGCCTCATTAGAGCATATGACTTTTTGTAAGGGTTCCTCATGAATCTTACGGATTTGCTGCGAACGGATAGCGGGGTTCTCTCAGTGGTGGGGAGCGGCGGCAAGTCGACCCTCGTGAACGAGCTTGCGCGCGAGCTGGGCTGCACGGTGGTTATCGCCACGTCCACCCACATGCTTGCGCCCGAGGGCTGCCCGCTCCTGCTTGACGCCACGGAGCTCGACGTTGAGCAGGCGCTTTGGTACTCCCGTGTGGTGTGCGTGGGGACTCGCGCGGAGGGTGACGACGAGGCCGCCGGAAAGCTGTGCGCGCCGTCGCTTGGCTTTGGGACGCTTGCCGTGCTCGCCGACCGCGTGCTGGTGGAGGCCGATGGCGCACGCAGGTTGCCCCATAAGGCGCACGCGGCACACGAGCCCGTGGTACCGACCGAGAGCAGCCAGACCATCCAGGTGGTAGGCGCATCCGGCTTTGGCGGGCACGTGGGCGAGGTTGTGCATCGACCGGAGCTCATGTGCAAGGCCGTGGGCTGCTCCCAAGCCGACGAGTGCACGCCCGAGCTCTATGCGCGCTTTGTCGCCACCGAGCACGCGGCGGGAGTGGTGCGCGCGGACGACATCGTGGTGAACCAGGCCGACGACCAGGCCGGCATTGAGCTTGCCGCGCGGTTTGCCGCAGCCCTGCGCGCATGCGGGGACGAGACGCCCGTCACTGCCGGCTCCGTGCGCGAGCATCGCCTGGAGCGGGTGTAGCCACGCGGTCGCGGAGGGCGTGGGCCGCGGGAGCTCGATCCTACGTCACGGTAGGCAGGACGCACGCAATCACAACGCTCACCATGCCGATAAGCGCCAGCGGCACGCACCCGTCAACAAACGACGGCAGCGGGTCAAGACGGTAGTAGAGCACGTAGCATACCAGGCTCACGACAAACCCCACCGCAGCGAGCCCCGCTACGAGCATGGCCGCGCCGGTCTGCCCCGTGCCTCCAAGCGCCAGCGCGCAAAGCGCCTCCATGCCAAGCCACGCCACGAAGAGCACCAGCTCGGCAGTGGGCTGACGCTGGAACATGCGCTGCGTGATAACGAGAAGAACCAGGTAAAGCACCACGGAACCCACCAGGCACCCAACAACGGCCTCCGTTGGCGCCAGGCCAGCCGCTCCGCCGCAGATGCGCGTTGCGCCCAGAACGCCGCACGCCACCGCACCGAGAATTGCCACGATACCGACAGTTCGCAGCGTCCCCTGCGCGGAGCCCCCGCCAACCTTGGGCCAGAAGAAGATGATCCACCAGGCAAGATACAGCGCGCAGCACACTGCCATGAGTACGTGCCCCTGCCTCATCTGCGCAAATGTGATGGCGTCCACGGTAGCCTCCAACTCTACCTGCCCAAACAACCAATGGGGATAACGTACACCCCATCGCTTCTACGGTACGACCGCTCACCCAGCCCAACGAGAACGGCGAGAAACTCCGGCTCACGGGTCCGAGCCAGCGAGTTTCTCTCCAACTTGTCACGGATTCGCAGGAGATTCTCGGCGGCCTCATCGACCTTGTTCTCTCCGAGCTTTACCTCGATTGCGCCCCATCTCCCGGCTGCGTCCTCCACTATGGCATCCGTCTCAAGCCCATTGTCATCGCGATAGTAGTGGACGGGGTCCTGAGCTGCTTCGGGAAGCGCGCGGGCATACACGGACAGGTCCCGCATACAGAGGTTCTCGAACACCAATCCAAGTGTCTGCCAGTCGCTCTTGAGCGACTGCTCGTTCATCTGGAGAAGCGAGACCGCCAATGATGGATCTACCAGGTAGCGCTTGGGGCTCGTACGAAAGCGCTTGGGAGAACGAGCGGGAGGCTCCCATCCGCGGATGGAGAGCACCAGATAGAGCGATTCGAGAAGCGCCGTATAGTTCGATATTGTCGCCAGCGACGCGGCGTCTGCATTCTCGGACTCTCCGTACATGTCCCGGACCATAGTCTTTCTTGTGACTGCCTGCCCAAGGTTTCTCGCAAGGCTTCCCAGAAGGCGCCTGGCAACGTCAGGGTTCCCGCCCTTCGAGGGGACACTCTGCTCGATAGTCGCGTCCACGTAGTCTCGTGCGATGCGAAGCGCACGGATGGGCTTGATTCCTATCGCCTCTGGCCACCCTCCGCGACAGCACAGGGATACCAACCTGTCCGCAGTCATGCTGCAGGTAGCATATGCAAACTTGCCCTCAAAGAGCGCCGCCAGGGACACCTCTCCCGTGGAGTCTCCAGACTCTTGGAGCGACATTGGGAGCATGCGCACCCTACCAATGCGACCCGCGCCGCTGTGATGAACCTTGTCCTTCGCAGGTGTGGATGACCCAGTGAGAATCCAGAGGCCCTTTTCCCCAGAAGCATCGTCGACCTCATGGCGCACAACATCCCAGAGCGCAGGTGCGAGCTGCCATTCGTCAATCACATGCGGACGCTCGCCAACAAGGGCTGCCATGGGGTCCGAGAGCGCAATGTCCAGGTTCTGTCCCTCGTCCAGATAAATGATGCTCTTGGCATGCCTCCGCGCCGTCCAGGTCTTGCCACACCACTTGGCACCCGCAATCTCGATCGCCCCATAGGTTGCGAGGCACTCGTCAACCTCGTCGTCGACAATGCGTGGCAGATATCCCGCTGGCGTCACCGACATGCCTTTCCTCCTTCACCATCTACTGCATGGTTTTCTGTGAGTATTATCACCCTTATCTAGCTGCTATGTTGTCGGATTCCGCGATTCTCGTTGTCACTTTCCGCGTTTTTCGTTGTCGGATTCCGCGATTCTCGTTGTCACTTTCCGTGTTTTTCATTGTCGGGCTACACGACCGGCAGCCATCCCGCGCTCCAAAAAATGGGCGGTACCGGCACCAGCCAGCACCGCCCGCCTTGCGAGCCCAACCTCTGGACAGTCCGCGCTTACACCCTCGCGACAGCCTTGATCTCGACCTTGCCGCCACCGGGAAGCGCGGCCACCTGGAACGCCGCACGCGCGGGATACGGAGCCTCGAAGAACTCGGCGTAGATCTCGTTCATGGCACCAAACTCGTTGATGTCGGCGAGAAGAACGGTGGTCTCGACCACGTCGGCCATGGAGGCACCAGCGGCCTCGAGGATGTTCTTCAGGTTGGTCAGGCTCTGCCGGGTCTGGCTCTGGATGTCATCGCCGGCGAGCTTGCCGGTAGCAGGATCGATGCCCAGCTGGCCGGACACGTTGATGGACCCGTTGGACACAACGCCGGCAGAGTAGGGGCCAAGCGCCTTGGGAGCCTTGTCGGTGACGATTGCGGTCTTGCTCATGAGAAACTCCTTCACTTCTTGCCCGCTCACGCGGACGGCCAATGGATGAGAGAACAGGGGGACGAGACGCCCGCGGCAATCGCGCCCGCGTCGGCGCGCGTCTCTAGCGGGCCACGTAGCGCCCGGGCTTCTCGCCCGTGGGCTCCCCGTCGCGCACGGCAAGCGTGCCGTTCACAAAGACGAGCTTGGCGCGGCCATGCGCCTCGAAGCCCTCGTAGGTGGTGTAGTCGACGGCCTGGTGCTGGTTGGCCGCGCTGATGGTCCAGCGGGCCGCGGGGTCCCACACGCAGATATCCGCGTCGGAACCAGCGGCGAGCGCGCCCTTGCGCGGGTACATGCCAAACACGCGCGCCTGGCCTTCGGAGAGCAGGTGCAGGTAGTCCATGGGACCAAGCTGCCCCTCGAACGTGGTCATGATGAGGGCCGGCCTGTGCTCGACGCCAGGTCCGCCGTTGGGGATCTTGGTAAAGTCCCCGCGGCCGCGGTCCTTCTGCCCATGAAGGTTAAACGAGCAGTGATCGGTCGAAATCTGGTCGACCTCACCATCTGCCACGGCCTCGCGCAGTGTCGCAATGTCCGTGGGCTTGCGCAGCGGCGGGCTCATCACGTACTTGGCGCCCGCAAAGCCGTCCTCGCCCTGCTCCAGGTAGCGGGTATCGTCCAGCAGCAGGTACTGCGGGCAGGTCTCGAGCGACACGCGCACGCCGCGCTTGCGGGCGGCACGCACCTGCTCAAGGCCAAGCCTGGTAGAGCAGTGAACCACGTTCACGCGGGCGCCGGTGAGTTCCGAAAGGTACATAAGACGGCTGATGGCCTCGGCCTCGCACTCGGCCGGACGGCTCAAGGGGTGCCCCTCTGGCCCAGTGATTCCCTTGGCAAGCACTCTACGCTGCAGCTCGTTGACAAGCGTTCCGTTCTCGCAGTGCACGCAGAGAATGCCGTCGAAGGGCTTGATGGCCTCGAGCACCTCCATGGTCTGGGCGTCGTCCAAACGAAGGTGGTCATAGGCGAAGTACGTCTTGAACGAGGTGATGCCCGCCTCGCGCATGTCGGCGATCTCCTCGCGGGTGTGCTCGTTCCAGTCCGCAATTGCCATGTGGAATGCGTAGTTTGCCGTGCAGGTGCCGTCAGCGCGCTTGTGCCACTCGTCGAGTGCCTGATGAAGGGTCATGCCCTTGTCCTGCGTGGCGTAGTCCACAATGGTCGTGGTGCCACCGCAGGCCGCGGCGCGCGTGCCGGTCTCGAAGCTGTCCGCGGTCCAGTCCATCCCCGTCCAGCACTGCATGTGGGTGTGGGCGTCAATAAAGCCCGGGTAGACCCAACAGCCGGAGACGTCAAAGACCTCCGCACCTGCCAGCTGAGCCTCGTCGACGCCGCCAGGAACAACGCCCGCGATCTTGTCGCCCTCTATGACCACGTCGCCGAGAAAGACGCCGTTCGGCGTGACCAGCTGACCGTTCCTCAGGACCTTGCGTGCCTGTGCGACCATACAACCATCCCCTTACAGAGAAGAGCCAGGCCCGCTCTGGGCGCCGTCTCCAGCGTCAGCGACGGGCCAAATGTCCTGCCTAGATTCCGATGCCTCGCGCAGCGCCGCAAGCTCTTCGGTAACGCGCTCGAGGTCAGATGGGGTATCGATGTCATCAAGCTCGGCCGCAGCGCGCACCTCGACGAGCCGCGTGGCGGAGGCCAAGTCTGGGTTCCTGCGCAGCAGCTCGCCTCCGCCCACGTCGCCTTCCAGGCCGAGAAGCGCCTCTCGCAGATTGCCCGGGAAGATCACCGGGCTCCCTGGCCTGCCCTGCCATGCCAGTCGCGCAACGCAGGCGGGGTGCGCCGCAAACTCGTCGAGCAGGGCCTCGACGCTCGAGCTGGAAAGCAGCGGCTGATCGCCCTGGACAAAGAGGTAGCCGGCCCTCTCGCCCAGCGCCTCCACGCCAGCGCGGATGGTCTGGCTCTGGAGTGCCCCCGCGGGCTCCACGCTTGTCACGTGTCTGGCCTCGCACACGGCCCGCACGCGCTCCCACCTTGTGGAGACCACCACGTCCAGACGCGGCGACACCAGGGCGTCAAGCGTGTGCGAGACCACGGCACGGCCACGCAGTGGCTCCACGAGCTTCTGCCTGCCAAAGCGCGTGGCCTCGCCATTTGCCATGACCACGCAACCCAGGCGCAGCACGCCGCCAACGCCGGCAAACGCTGCCGAGAAACCCGCGTTTGCCGCAGCGGCGACGCCTTGGCGCCAGGCCTCGTAGCGATTAAGGAAGTCCTCCCCCTCGGGCGTGAGGCTCGAGCTTCCGCCCTTCTCGCCGCCAATGGAGCGCACGGTGAGGGGAAACCCCAGGGCACGCTCGGCGTCGTGCAGGATGCGCATGGCCTTTGTGTAGCTCATGCCCATGGCCTTGGCGGAGGCGGAGAGACTGCCCGTCGTGCGAACGCCAGCGAGCAGCGCCAGGGGACCAGGGCCAAAGAAGCGCCTGCCTTCCCCATCAATGAGGAACGAGAATGTCCGTGGTTCCATGGCCCTCACCTCGCGCGCATTGCCGTTGCGATGCCTACATGCTACCCACGGACGATGGTACCAGTCTTGCCGGCAATGCCGTCCGCCGCGCGGTCAAGCTCGGTGATGAGCGACATGCGGCCGGGACCGGACTGGGCAAACTGCAGCGCCGCCTGGACCTTGGGGAGCATCGAGCCCGGCGCGAACTCGCCCGCGTCGATGTAGCGCTGAGCCGTCTCGGGCGTAAGCTCGTCAAGCTCGGTCTGGTCGGGCTTGCCAAAGTGGATGGCGACCTTCTCGACAGCCGTGAGGATGACAAGCGCGTCGGCATTGAGCTGCTCGGCCAGGCGGGCGGCGGCAAAGTCCTTGTCGATAACGGCAGCGGCGCCCTTGAGGTGGTGTCCCTCGGTGTGGTAGACGGGGATGCCACCGCCACCGCAGGCGATAACCACATGGTCGGCCTCGACCAGCGAGCGGATGGTATCAAGCTCGACGATGGCCTGGGGCTTGGGGCTTGCGACCACACGACGCCAGCCACGGCCGGAGTCCTCGACCACCGTGTAGCCGCGCTCCGCAACCAGGTGGTCGGCCTCCTCCTTGGTCATGAAGGCGCCAATGGGCTTGGTGGGATGCTCGAAAGCAGGGTCGTTAGGATCAACCTCGACCTGCGTGAGCACGGTGGTCACGCCGTGGTGGATGTCGCGGTTGGCAAGCTCCTCGCGAATGGCGTTCTGGAGGTCATAGCCAATGTAGCCCTGGCTCATGGCCACGCACACCGAGAGCGGGCACGGAATGTACTTCTCGGGATTAGAACGCGTGAGCTGGGTCATTGCCTCCTGAATCATGCCCACCTGCGGCCCGTTTCCGTGCGCCACAATGACCTCGTTGCCCTCGGCGATAAGGTCGACGATGGCCTTGGAGGTGTGCTTCACGGCCGCCATCTGCTCTGGCAGGTTCTTCCCCAACGCGTTGCCGCCCAGTGCGACGACGATTCTCTTGCCCATGCGTTCCTCTCCGTTCTTCCCTATTCGCGTGAAAAAAGAGCACGGGCCGGCCAACCGAGCTCCCCGGCTCGGCCCGACCAGCCCGCGCGTTCCCTTGTGGGTACTGCGCCAGTCGCCCCGATGCCCGGATTAGGCCTCGAGCCAGCGGCTGCGGCCGCGCTGCTCAAGCTCCTTGAGCATAGCAACGGGGTCCTTGGCCTTCTGCAGGAAGATCATGGCCGCCACGGCGTACGGCTTGTAGCTGGCCTCCTTGTACAGGCCGTCGCGGTGAGCGTCAAAGACCTCATTGGCAACCTCGCCATGCTCGCAGGAGACGCCCTCGATGTCCGCCGGCAGCGGGTGCATGTAGATGGTGTCCATGCCGTTCGCAGTCTTGGCCATGAGCTCGGGCGTGCAGTGCCAATCCATGTGCGTGGCGTTCTGGGCGAGAAGCTCCTTCTCCAGGGCGTCGATGCCCTCGGAGTCGCCGGCGGCGTAGAGCTTGGTGCGCTTCTCCATGGCCGCGTAGGGTGCCCAGCTCTTGGGAACCACGATGTCCGCGCCCTCGAAGGCCTCCTCCATGGAGTGCGCCTGGGTGAACGTGGCGCCGGACTCCTGGGCGTAGACGCCGGCCTGCTTGACGAGCTCGGGCATGAGGTCGTAGCCCTCGGGGTGCGCCAGGGTGACGTTCATGCCAAAGCGGGTGAGCAGCATGATGAGCGACTGCGGGCAGGAGAGCGGCTTACCGTAGGAGGGGCTGTAGGCCCAGGTGACGGCGACCTTCTTGCCCTTGAGGTTCTCAAGGCCGCCAAACTCGTTGATGAGGTAGAGCAGGTCGGCAGAGGACTGCGTGGGGTGGTCGGAGTCGGACTGCAGCGAGACGAGCGTGGGGCGGTGGTCCAGGATGCCGTCGGCATAGGACTGTGCCACGGACTCCGAGACCTCCTTCATGTACGCGTCGCCCTCGCCAATGAACTTGTCGTCGCGGATGCCGATGACGTCAGCCATGAAGCTGATCAT
>CAJMLD010000053.1 GCA_905214175.1 uncultured bacterium | reverse complement strand
GTCTCGCCCAGCGCTGCTAAAGAGAGCTCGGGATGCTCTCTGCGCGCGACGCAGAACTCGCGCACCGCGGGCGGAAGGTGCGGGATGCCCACTAGCTCGTCCGCGCGATCGATGAGGTCAAGCTGGGCCGCAGCGGCAGAGGATGAGCGCGCCTGGTTGGCCACCTCGGCATTGACGCGGCGGTTGACATCGTTCTTGACCGACTTTCTCGCGCGGGCAACCTCGACCACACGCGCCATGCGCTGGGCGCCCATCACGCG
Source organism: uncultured bacterium (assembly GCA_905214175.1). GTDB lineage: Bacteria > Actinomycetota > Coriobacteriia > Coriobacteriales > Atopobiaceae > Tractidigestivibacter. The sequence goes on along the minus strand of CAJMLD010000053.1, from coordinate 8,853 downwards.
CAACAGGCACAGCACATCGTCAAAGCTCTTGAGGTAGAGCGCGTACGCCCCCCGGCGTCGGTTGATGCGCACCGAGGCGCCTAGCGTAGAGATGACGTGTGCCAGCCCACGGGCGAACTCCTCCCCCGTCACCGCGATCTCGAGGTGGAAGTCCCCGCGGGGGTCGGCAATGAAGCCGCCCGCCATGAAAGCCCCGCGCACGAAGGCACAGCGCGCCTCTCGCGTCTTGAGCAGCCCCTCGGGGATACCGAGCGCAATGCCGTGAGCAGGGACGAGAATACCCAGGCTGGTGAGGTCGTCGGCCAGACGGTCCTGCTCGGGCATCTCGATGAGGTAGTTTCTCGTCTTGTGGAGGACCGAGCGGCGCACGGTAAGCGAGGTCTCAAGATCGAACACGCGGTGCGTGAGCTTGATGACGGTACGGGCCACGGCACCGGTCTCGGTTGCAATGCGGATCGAGTAGCGCCCCGAACCGTGGAAGCTCATGGTGCCGCAGACGCGGACGAGTGCCGAGAGCTGCGCTAGCTCGGCCATGCGAGAGGCCGGCTCTATGCGCGAGAGCTCGTCTTTTACCTGGGCAGTGAAGGACATGGGCTACTTCTCGCCCGTCGCAGAGTCACGCGTTGCAGCGGCAACCGCCTCTGGGAGGTCGCGATGAAAGAGGTTCACGCGGTAGCCCTGCGCCTTGAGGTGGGCAGCCGTGGCGTTGGCGATGGCAACGCTTCTGTGCTGGCCGCCGGTGCAGCCCACGGCAATGGACAGGCGCGCCTTGCCCTCGGCAACATAGCCCGGCATGGCCACGTCGAGAAGGCGCAGCCACGCGTCCATGAAGTCGCGCGTGATCTTGTTGTCCATGACGAAGCGTGCGACCTTCTCGTCATTGCCCGTGAGATGACGCATCTCGGGGTCATAGAAGGGGTTGGGCAGAAAGCGCACGTCAATCATGAGGTCTGCCTCGGAGGGCATGCCATGCTTGAAGCCAAACGAGAAGACGTTGACGTCGAGGAGCTGCTGCTCGGTGAGCTCGGAGAATGCTGCGTTGAGACGGGCCCTAAGCGAGGCCGTACGCATGTGGCTCGTGTCGATGACAAGATCGGCCATCGCGCGGGCATCTTTGAGCTGCCGGCGCTCGCGCTTGATGGCGTGCTCGACAGTCTCCCCCGGCACGGCAAGCGGGTGACGCCGGCGGTTTTCGTTGTAGCGGCGCATGAGGATCTCGTCAGAGGCGTCGAGGAAGAGAAGTTTACAGGAGAGCTCGTGCTCGCCAAGCTGGCGGATGGTGTCGGTAAGCTCATCGAAGAGGCCCTGGCTACGCAGGTCGCAGGTAACGGCCAGGTGACGGCCAACACCCGAGTTGATACCCACGAGCTCCGCAAGCTGCGGAACCAGGCGCGGCGGAAGGTTATCGATGCAGAAATAGCCCATGTCCTCGAAGCAATGAAGCGCCTGCGTGCGCCCCGAGCCGGACATGCCCGTAATGATCACGATGTCGGGGACGCGGTCGCGGCTCTCGGCGTCGCGCATGGTCTGGCCGGTGGTCTTGTCTGGCAATCGTCCCTCCTTCGCTGTGGGTTTATCGGCATCAAGTATAGGGGTTGGCGCGTCTGCGGCCCGGCGGGGCACGCTTGTTTTCACGGAGCTCGGGCTTCGTGTTGCTCTCGCGCGGATTTATTGCACGAAATTCCATGCAAATTGAGGGTTACCTGCGCAATCGCGCTTATGTCGAGAAATAACGTGCAATAAATGCTGGGGCGTGGCAACATTGCCCCGGGGTAGTCCTTAAGGTTTGCGCTTGAGGGCGCGTTTTCAATAGGGGCACTCCCGCTGGAGGTACTCTGGTAGCGAGGCGGCCCGGATTGCCGGAAGGCATCTTCAACCAGGGATTACATGCAGAAATGCCCCCTCCGGCGCAAAATTGGCACCGGAGGGGGCATCATCGCAGCATCTCGGGAAAACCCTATGCGCGCTCCTCGGGATAAACCACGCCCCACTCGCGACGCAAGCGGGTCATGATCTGCATGACGTCGGCAGCGTAGTCGAGAAGGCCGGCCGCCTGAGCGTCACCGGCAACCGCCCGCTCGAGATCGGCGATCTCGTAGCAGAGGGCGTAGCCGGAGCGTCCCGCCCGCACCTCCTCGCGGCGGCCGTCCTCCGTCCACACAATGGTCGCCGCCTCGGCACGGGGATACTCCATGACTTCCACGTAGCAGCGGTCAAAGCTCAGCACCGCACGCTTGGGCTGCTTGGAGTGGAGCGTGAGCGAGAGGACGCCCATCTGCCCCTCCTTGTTGCGGCACACGATGCCCGAGGTCTGATCCACCCCCGTCGACGCCAGGTTGGCGAGAGAGACCACCTCCGTGGGCTGGCTCGCCATGAAGAGCCGCATGAGCGAGAGCGCGTAGACGCCAATGTCGAGCATCGCACCGCCCGCGAGCTTTGGGTTGTAGAAGCGGTTTGTGAGGTCGCCGTACTCCTTGTAGCTGCCAAAGTTGAGCTGTGCCAGATTCATGACACCAAACTCGCCTGCCCGAGCACGGCGGAGAAGCTCCCGGTAGAGCGGCATGTGCAGGATGGTCGTGGCATCCATGAGCACCACGTTGTTCTCGCGGGCAAGCGAGCGTGCCTCGTCGAGCTCCTCCGAGTTGAGGGTGATGGACTTCTCACAGAGGACGTGCTTGCCCGCTGCCAGGGCACCCCGCAGGTAGCGGATGTGCGTGTTGTGCGGCGTGGTGACATAGATGGCGTCGACCTCGGAATCCTGGTAGAGCTCCTCGACGGAGTCATAGACGCGCTCCACGCCATAGCGCTTGGCGAAGGCCTCGGCCTTCTCGCGCGTGCGGTTGGCGACGCCGTGAATGCGACGGCCCGAGAGCGCAAGCGAGGTGGCCATCTGGTTGGCAATCACGCCACACCCAATGACAGCCCAGCTCAGTTGGGGTGCCGAGTAGATGTCTGCAGGGAAAGGCTCGCCTGCGACCTCGGCGAAGGCCGTCTTTGCCGCTGCGGCCGAATCAAGCGGGGCCGCGTTGTTGGAGCCGGTGTTCTCTGCCATGCTCTTCCTCTCTCCAGTGACCGTTGGCCTGCCAGGCTACGCCTCGATGGCGGCTTTGAACCAGCTGGTGATGCTCGTGGGATGCGTGATTGCGGTACCCGAGACCACAGCCCACGCGCCTGCGTCGATGGCCGCGCGCGCGTCCGCCGGGGTGTGGACGTGTCCCTCGCATACCACGGGGAAGCCGGGGAACTCCTTGGCTGCCTGGGCGAGAAGGGCGATGTCGGGACCGTCATCGAGCGTGGTGTCAATCGCGGGCTTGTTGTGCGAGAGCGTCGTGGACACGATGTCGCAGCCGCATGCGACGCCGCGGCGGATGTCCTCGATGGTCATGCAGTCTGCCATGACGATGGTCTCGCACTGGGCGCGCAGGTCGCGGACGGTCTCCTCGAAGGTGCGACCGTCGGGGCGCGGGCGGTCCGTGGCGTCGATGGCCACGATGTCGGCGCCGGCGTTCACGCAGGCAACGGCATGGCGCAGCGTGGGCGTAATGTAGACGCCGTCGTGGCCCTCCTTCCAGAGGCCGATGACGGGAATCTCGACGCGGCCCTTGATGGCGGCGATGTCCGAGAGACCCTGGCAGCGGATGGCTGCGGCCCCGCCCAGCTCGCAGGCGCGGGCAATCTGTGCCATGGTCTCGGGGTGGCGCATGGGCTCGCCGGGATACGCTTGGACGCTCACGATGAGCTTGCCCTTGAGGGACTGGACGAGCGGATTGACAGCCATGGATGCTCCTCTCCGCGCGGCCACCACGGTCGCGCCTTAGGGTCTAGGCTAGTCCTAACGCGCCTTCTCCGCCACCGTCTTGGTCTCCTCGTCCCAAGCGCGCAGGGTGTCGTAGACCGCCTGCGCCACCTCGGACGGCACGCCCGGTACCTGGGCGATGTCCTCCACGCTCGCGGCGCGCAGGCGCTTGAGCGAACCAAAGCGGCGCATGATTGCCCGCTTGCGCTTGGGGCCCACGCCGGGAACGTCGTCGAGGACCGAGACGGTCATGGCCTTGTCGCGCAGCTCGCGGTGGAAAGTGATGGCAAAGCGGTGCGACTCGTCGCGCACCTGCTTGATGAGGTAGAGCGAGGCCGAGCCAGAGGGAAGCACCACGGGCGTCTCGTCCCAAGGGACAAAGACCTCCTCGTCCGACTTGGCAAGGCCGCACACCGGGATGTCCAACCCCAGCGAGGAGAGCTGCTCCATGGCAGCCGTGAGCTGGGGCTTTCCGCCGTCGACCACAAGGAGGTCCGGACGCGAGCCAAAGCGCTCGTCCGCCATGCGCTCGGGCGCGTAGCGGCGGGCGAGAACCTCGGACATGCTCACGAAGTCGTTTGCCTCGGTGAGCGGCGTCTGAATCTTGAAGCGCCGGTACTGGGACTTGTCCGGGCGGCCATTGGTGAAGACGACCATCGACGCCACCGTGAAGTGGCCATGGAGCGTCGAGATGTCGAAGCACTCTATGCGCATGGGAGGCGCGTCGAGCGCAAGCGCACTCTCGAGCTGCAGGAGCGCCTGGTTGGTGCGGTCGTCTGCGTAGCCCGTGCGCACCATGTAGCGCATGAGCGCGTGGCGGGCGTTGGCGGCCGCCATGTCCAGGAGATGGCGCTTCTCGCCCCGCTGGGGGTGATGGATGCGGCAGACGCGCCCGCGCTTCTCGGCAAGCCAGTCGGAGAGAAGCGCGGCATCCGGCAGGTCAACATCTACGTCGACCTCGGAGGGAATGTCGGCCGTCTCGTCGTAGTAGCGCTTGAGGAAGCCTCCCTGGAGCTCGACCTCCCCCACGTCGGCGCCCTTGTCGAGAATGAACTCGACCGTGCGCACCGTGCGGCCCTCGCGCACCACGAAGACGCAGGCTGCGCTGATGGTCTCCTCGCGGTAGAAGCCGATAAGATCGAGCGAGACGTCAGAGGAGAACATGACCTGCTGGCGGTCGTCGAGGGCGTTCAGACCCTCGAGGCGCACCTTCAGACGACCGGCGCGCTCGAAGTCGAGGTCTGCCGCCGCCTCTCGCATCTGCTCCTCCACGGCCGAGACCACGTGCGAGCGTCGCCCGGCGAGAAAGTCCTCTACCTGGCGCACGTGCTTGGCGTACTCGACCGTGTCGATGGCACCCACACAGACCCCCGGACCCTTGCCCATGTGGTAGTCAAAGCAAGGGCGCCCCGCGCGGGCGAGCGCAAGGTTGGCGACGGCCGCCTCGTCCGGGCGGCGCTCCAGCTCGCGACGGCAGCGCTTCCACTCAACGCACGTGGCAATGCAGATGGGCACCACCTTGCGCAGCGTGTCGATGGTGTCACGCGCGGCGTGGGCGTCGGTATAGGGGCCAAAGTAGCGCGTGCCCTTGCGGTGGTGCTCACGGGTGTACTTGATTGCCGGAAACACGTCCGACTCGGTGATGGCGATGTAGGGGTAGCTCTTGTCGTCCTTGAAGTCGACGTTGAAGTACGGGTGGTACTGGGCGATGAGGTTGCGCTCGAGCACCAGGGCCTCGTGCTCGGAGCCAACCACCACGTAGTCGAACGACCTCACGACCTGCATCATGAGGGGAATCTTGTCGCGGTCATCTTGCAGCGTCACGTACTGGCGCAGGCGGGCGCGCAGGTTCTTTGCCTTGCCCACGTACACAACCTGCCCACGCGCGTCCTTCCAGAGGTAGCAGCCAGGGTCCGTGGGCGCGTCGTCCACCTGTCGGCGCAACTCGGGCAGGCTCTCGTCCAGAGAGCGTGCATCGTCGAAGTCGGGGCGCACCCCGGGGTCGCGGATTGTCATCGTACGCGAGACCTTCCCGCAAGGTGCCCGGGCATCACGGCTGGTCCGGCTCGGGGAGGTAGCGCTTGAACTTTGAGACCTGGTGCTCGAAGTTGACCCTCGCCCAGAAGCGCTGGGCAAGAGAGTCGCCCGGCCAGTCAAGCGCAAAGCTCGCGGTGTGGTTGTCGTAGGCCTCGAGCACACGCTGCTTTACCGGCACGTCCGGCATGCAGCGCTCGATCACGGCCTTGGGGACGCCAACGTAGGCCCAGCCGCCCTTGGGATCCACCGGCGTGGGATTGATGCCGAGAATGGCATCCTCCGCCTGGATGCGGGCGAAGTTGATGCCGGAGAGCAGCACGAGCCACGAGCTGCGGCCGGGTCGCGCGTTTACCTCGAGGAAGCGGTAGCTCCCGTCACGCGCGTCGTACTTGGCGTCAAAGCAGCACATGCCGTGGTAGCCAACCTTCTTGAGGAAGCGCGCGGCGGAGGCGGTCATCTCCTCGTTTGGCTCGGGCACGATGGCCACCGCGTTGCCAATGGCGCTGGGGTGGTGGTCCTCCAGGCCCACGTGGCAGCAGACGGTAAAGACCGGGTTGGAGTCCTTGTCGACGTAGCAGTACAGGGCATACATGTGGGAGTCGCCGCCGGGGACAAACTCCTGCACGATGAGGCTGTCGTTATAGCAGGAGTCCTGAAGCGCCGAGTAGACCCGGCGCAGCTCCGCGGGCGTCTGGATGACAAAGACCTTCTTCTTGCCCTCGAACTCGGCATAGTGGTAGTGGGCAGAGTTCGACGGCTTGGCTACCAGCGGATAGGTAAAGCCCTCGTCATTGGGGACAGCACCCTTGAGCGAGCAGTCGAGGAAGCGCGTCTTGGGATAGGCCATGCCCACCTGCTCGCACACCTCGTAGAAGTTCTGCTTCTGGGTGACAAAGTCGAGGACGTCAAAGTCCACGACCGGCGTGTAGAACCAGCGCTCAAGCTCCGGCTTGTGCTTCGAGACGATGCGCGCGTAGAAATCGCCGCAGGTGACGAGGAACGGCACGCGGCCCTCGACGCAGAGCTGATCGCCCACACGCTTGAGCAGCGGAACCAGGACGTCCTCGGTGTCCATGCCCTCCTCGACGCGATAATCGGCGAACTTGGTGCGCGAGATGGACTTGATGTCCGAGCTCCCGTAGATAATCGAGCGGACGTGGTAGGCCTCCCAGAAGGCGCGGACGTACGCGTAGCAGGAGTAGTCCGCCCCCAGGATGACTGGCTGGATCTTCTCGGCAAGCTCGTCTGTGCTTGCGACGTTGGGCCTCTGAGCCATGCGTGGATTACCTCCGGTTCTGCCTACTTGCGCCGGGCGTCGAGCTCGCCAGCCAGCTCGCCGAGGGTAATGCCGTACTTCTCGGCAACAACAAGCATGTGGTAGAGAAGGTCGCCCATCTCGTAGCGGATGTGATCGTGGTCGTTGTCCTTGCAGGCCATGATGATCTCGGAGGACTCCTCCGCGAGCTTGGAGAGGAGCTTGTCGCCCTTCTCAGGCGTGAGGAGCCGCGCGGTGTAGGATTCTTCCGGAGACGCAGAGACTGCCCGCTGATGGATGACGGCAGCGAGTCCCTCCAGGGTCTCCCCGATGTTTCCGTCCTTCACGTTTGCGGTTCTGACGCCCATCTGTTCTCCTTTGGTCTGTACGGGCAACCTGCCTAGTGTACGGCAAGGGTGTCTGTGGATTGTGCAGGCAACGTAGCGCTGGCGGCGCTCATGCGAGGGGCACCTCGCGGAAGAAGCAGCTCCTGTGCCCCGTGTGGCAGGCGGGGCCAGGCGAGTCCACCACGTAGACGAGGGTGTCGGCGTCGCAGTCGACGAGCACGCGACGCACCTGCTGCACATTTCCGCTTGTGGCGCCCTTGTTCCAGAGCTCCTTGCGCGAACGAGACCAGAACCAGCTGGTTCGCGTCTTGAGGGTAAGGTCAAGAGCCTCGCGGTTTGCCCAGGCAACCATGAGGACCTCACCCGTCCCCTCCTGCTGCACAACCACGGGAACGAGGCCGTGGGCATCAAAGGTCACGCAGGCTGGGAAGTTGTCGCAGGGCTGCGTGGGCTCGCCGGCATAGGCGGGCGAGACGGACGACGCATCAGGCATGGTTCTTGCTCCTTCTCTGATGATGGCTGTGGGTGCTGGCTAGAAGTCAAGCCTCACGGGAATGCCCTGGCTTGCCAGGTACTCCTTCACCTGGCGCACCGAATAGGTGCCAAAGTGGAAGACGCTCGCGGCGAGCACGGCATCGGCCTCGCCCTCGATGATGCCCTCGGCAAAGTGTTCGAGCGTTCCCACACCGCCGGAGGCGATTACGGGAATGCTCACCGCGCGTGCGACGGCGCGGGTGAGCGGAATGTCGAAGCCATCCTTGGTGCCATCGCGGTCCATGCTGGTGAGGAGAATCTCGCCGGCGCCACGCCGCGCCGCCTCCTCGGCCCACTGGACGGCGTCGATTCCCGTGGGAATGCGCCCACCAGCCAGGTAGACCTCCCACTTGTCGCCCGGCCCCACCTGCTTGGCGTCGATGGCGACGACCACGGCCTGGCTCCCAAAGGCACTGGCCGCGCGTGTGATGAGGGAGGGGTCGCGCACGGCGGCGGAGTTGATGGAGACCTTGTCGGCGCCCGCCGAGACCATCACGCGGCACCCCTCGACGTCGCGGAAGCCACCGCCCACGGTGTAGGGGATGTGCAGCTGGCTTGCGGCGCGCGAAGCAAGGTCGATCGTGGTCGAGCGGTCGTCCGAGGTTGCGGTGATGTCGAGAAAGACCACCTCGTCGGCACCCTCGCGGTCGTACTTGGCCGCAAGCTCCACGGGGTCTCCGGCGTCGCGGAGGTCGACGAAGTTGACGCCCTTAACGACGCGGCCGTCCTTGACATCCAGGCAGGGGATGACCCTCTTTGTCAGCATGGTTACTCCCTTCGGGGGGGCCGTCGTGCTTGTCGCGACGCTCGCCGCGACAAGCACGACGGCCCGCAGTCGAAACCAATACGTTCAAGCGGTCATCCCCTGACTGGAGCCCGGGACC